>JBJTIJ010000033.1:0-5418 GCA_046094945.1 Planctomycetia bacterium
CACCCACACCGACACGCCCCGCCGGCGCCGGTCGCGCAGCGCCGCCACGGCCAGGGCCACCAGCGAGCCCACGTCGCCCACGGCGAAGCCCCACGCGCTCACGCGGCCCTGGTGCGAGGCAGGCGCGATGCGCGGCAGGTAGGCGTTGTAGAAGACGATGGCGGCCTCGAAGCCCACCATGGCCAGCAGGCCCAGCGCGAAGCCGGGCAGCACGTCGCCGGGGCGCAGCGTGGTCCAGCCCAGCACGGCCACCACGCCCAGCAGCGTGAAGGCGGCCAGCATGCGCTTGCGCACGCCGGCGTGGTCGGCCACGCCGCCCAGGAAGGGCGCCAGCAGCGCCACCGTGGCCATGGCCGCGCTCACCAGCCAGCCCCACCAGCGGTCGCCCTCGCCCTGCGCGTTGTCCACGATCACGGTGCTGAAGAAGACGCCGAAGAAGGTCGTGAACAGCATCGCGAAGGCGCTGTTGCCGAAGTCGTAGAGGCACCAGGCGCGGATGACCTTGCGGTCCATCGCGCACAGCCTACTCGCCGGGTGCGCCGCGCCGGCAGGCCATGTGGCCGGCCACGCGCCTCAGCGCGGCGCCACCAGCACCAGCTCCAGCACGCCGGCCCCGCGCCGCACCGTGATGCTGTACTCGCGGCCCGGCCGGCTGGACGAGAAGGCCAGCAACAGGTCCACGGCAGCCTCCACGGGCCGGCCGTCGATGAACAGCAGCGTGTCGCCCACCTGCAGCCCCGAGATCGAGGCCGCGCTGCCGCGGTCCACGCGCGTGACCAGCACGCGCGCGCCGTCGTCGGCCAGCGACAGGCCCAGGTCCTCGGGGCGCAGCGGCGTGGTGCGCGGCATGGGCGGCGGCGCGGCCAGCGACGGGCCGGGCATCACGCGCGGCGCAGGCGCCGGGCCCTGCGCGCCGCCCGGGGCGGGCAGCGGTGCCGGTGCCTGCGCAGGCGGCGACGCGGGTGACGGCGCGGGTGGCTGCCCGAGTGCCGGCGACGGCGCGAGGTCCGGGGCCGCCAGCCCGGCCGCGGGCCGCAGGCCCGGGGCCGACTCGGGCAGCGGGTTGGCCGGCACGCGCCGGCCCGTGGCGCGCTGCACCACCGCGGCCACCTGGTCGGCGCAGATGGCGAAGGCGATGCCCTCGGCCGAGGGCAGCAGCGAGACGTTGATGCCGATGAGCTCGCCGTCGAGGTTGAGCAGCGCGCCGCCCGAGTTGCCCGTGTTGATCGAGGCGTCGGTCTGCACCAGGTCGCGCAGCGTCACCCCCGTGGCCATCTTGGCCTGCCGCCCGGTGGCGCTCACCACGCCCACCGTGATCGTGTCGCCCAGCCCATGCGGGTTGCCGATGGCGATAGCCGTCTCGCCCAGCATCAGGTCGCGCGTGGGGCACAGCGAGACGTGGCGCCAGGGCCCGGGGCCCTCGAGCTTGAGCACGGCCAGGTCGGCCGAGGGGTCGTCGGCCACCAGCGCCGCCGGGAAGGTGCCGCGCCCGCCGAAGAGCTCGACGCGGAACGACTGCGCGCCGCTCACCACGTGGCTGTTCGTCACGACGTAGCCGTCGGGATGCACGATGACGCCCGCGCCCGAGGCGCGCACGCTGGCGCGCCGCCCGTTGCGCAGCGCATCCACCGAGACCACCGCCGGCGCCGCATGGGCCACGGCCGTGGCCACCGCCGTGCGCCGCCGCTCGCCGCGCCCCGAGGTGGCCTGCGCCTGCCCCAGCAGGAAGGCCGAGGCGGCCACGGCGCCCAGCAGGGCACAGGCGACGAACGGGCGGGCGAGGGGCATGCGGTCTCCGAGCCGGTGGATCGGTCCGGCCTCGCCACCGCTGTACCCGTGGCGCAGGGGCACGTGCTCCCGCGCGCGCCGTGCGGGCCTTGCGGGCTTGCGAGCCTTGCGGGCCGCAGCCCTAGGCGCGGCCCAGCACGTGGGTGGCGTAGCGCAGCAGCAGGCCGCGGGCGGCCACGCCCGCGGGGGCGCCCAGCGGCCCCCCGTCGATGGCATACGAGTGGCCGACGCGGCCGCTGGGCAGCTGCGTGCGCGCGATCTCCAGCAGCACGCGTGCCTCCCAGGCGGCCTGCGAGGGCCGGGCACCCACCTCGTGGTCGTGCAGCAGCCAGCGCAGCGCGTTGAGGTGCTGGGCCGCGGGCGCCTCGCCCTCCAGCACCTCGAAGCACGAGGCCTCGCCCGCACCCCGTTCCAGCAGCAGCACGCGCTCCACGCGCGCCCCCGGCGGCGGCCACAGCCAGCGTGGCACCCCACCGGGCGGGCGGCGCTCGGCAGGCGGGGGCAGCGGCGTGTCCATGCGCGGGCAGACTACCCCGGGGCGCAGGCGCACGCGGGCGGCAGGCCCGGGAACTGCTGCCGGGCTGCGCACGGGCCCGGCGCTGGCCCGCAGGTGGCCTAGAGGTGGCCTAGAGGTGGCGCCCGGCCAGCTCGCCGGTGGCGAAGGCGGCCTGGAAGGAGAAGCCGCCGATGGGCCCATCGAGGTCCAGCAGCTCGCCGGCCACGAACAGGCCCGGCGCCACGCGCGAGGCCAGCGTGCCCGGGTCCACCTCGTCGAGCGCCACGCCGCCGGCGGTCACCTCGGCGTGGTCCCAGCCGCGCGTGCCGGCCACGGGCAGCTCCAGCCGCTTGAGTGCCTGCACCAGCGCGTGGCGCACCTCGCGCGAGACGCCGGCGGCGGGCAGGTCCGGGCCGGCGCCCGCCACCTGGCAGAGCGCACGGCGCAGGCGCGCCGGCAGCACGTCGGGCAGTGCTGCCGCCAGCGTGCCGCCCGCGGCCAGCGCGCGCTCCAGGCGCTCGCGCAGGGCCTCGTGCGAGAGCCCGGGCAGCAGGTCCAGCAGCAGGCGCGGCGGCCCGCCGGCCGGCGGCGGCAGCGAGAACCAGCGGCTGGCGTCCATCGCGGCCGGGCCCGAGAGTCCGGTGTGCGTGAACAGCAGCGGGCGGCGGCGCTCCAGCAGCACGCGCCCGGCGGCGTCCAGCACCTGCACGCCGGCCTCCAGCGCGATGCCGGCCAGCTCGCGCACCCAGCCCACCTCCACCACCAGCGGCACCAGCGCAGGCGCCAGCGGCGTGACCGTGTGCCCTGCCGCGGCCAGCCACGCGTAGCCGTCGCCGGTGGTGCCGGTGCGCGCGTAGGAGCGGCCGCCCACGGCCAGCAGCACGTGCGGCGCCGTCGTGCTGCCGTGCGGCGTGTGCACGCGCCAGCCCGCCGCCTCGCGCAGCAGCGCGGTCACGGGCGTGGCCGTGCGCACGCGCGCGCCGGCCTCGCGTGCGCGCCGCAGCAGGGCGGCGGCCACGTCGTGCGCGCGGCGCGAGACGGGCCACACCTTCTCCAGCGCCTCCTCCACCTCGGTGGGCACGCCCAGCGCCTCGAAGGCCTCGCGCAGCGCCGCCGGCGGCAGCGCCCGGAAGGCCGGCGCGAGGAAGCGCTCGCCCGCGCGCCCGAACCAGCGCGCCGCCTCGCGCGGCCCCAGCGTGGTGGTGAGGTTGCAGGCGCCCCCGCCGCTGGCCAGCACCTTCACGCCCACGCGCGGGTTCTTCTCCAGCAGCAGCACGCGCCGGCCACGCCGGGCCGCCGTGCCCGCCGCCCACAGGCCGGCGGCACCCCCGCCCAGCACCAGCGCATCCCAGGGCCCGCCTGCCGCCGGGTCGCCCGGGCCCTCGGCGGCCAGCGTGTCGGGAGCGGGCGGAGCGCGCTTCACCCCCCCATTGAACCTGCGCCGGGACGTGAGGCCGCAAGGCGGCCGCTGCCGTAGGATGCTCGCGAGGTCCCATGTCGCCCCGGCCGGTCCCGTTCTGGCGCACCCTGATCAACGTCGCGCTGCTGGCGGGCGCGGTCGTGCTGGCGTGGCAGGCCTACGAGAAGGGCTGGTTCGAGAAGTTCGGCTTCGGGGGCTCGAGCGAGCCGCTGGCGCAGGACCAGTCGCAGCGCATGGTCGAGCGCATCGAGGCCGCCTTCGGCAGCGACCCGTGCTTCTACATGCTGCAGGGCCCGCCCATCTGGCGCCCGCGCGACAACTACTACAAGGTCGAGATCCAGGTCGACCTCGGCTGCGAGGGCGAGAAGGCCACCCGGCTGTGCACGGCCATCTCCGAGCTGGTCGAGCGCGAGTTCCACGTGCCCTCCTCGGTGTGGGCCTACCTCAAGGACGGCTCGCGCGAGGTGGGACGCTTCGTGCGCTAGGGGCCGGGGCCGCCGGCGCGGCCCGCCCTGCGCGGGCAAGCACGCGCAGGCAGCCACGCGCAGGCAAGAGCGCCTGCCCGGGGACGCGCACGACGAGGCAGGCGCGCACGCCCTCAGGGCTGGCGTGCCAGCACCTCCAGCAGCAGCCGCACCGCGCGCTCCAGGCGCGCGAGGTCCCAGGCCGCGCCCAGCGTGGGCACGTGCACGAAGCCGCAGGGGCCGCCCACGTGCTGCAGCAGCAGCTCGTAGAACAGGTGGTTGCACAGGTAGCCGCCGGCGTCGTCGCTGGCGCGCGCCGGGAAGCCCGCCGCGCCCAGTGCCTGCGCGAAGTCGGCCAGCGGCAGGCGTGAGGCCAGCAGCGCGGCCGCCCCGGGGCGGATGGCGCCGCCCGGGCGCAGCGCGCCGTAGGCGTCGGGCACGCCGGCCCGGTCGGCGTTGCGCGCCACCTGTTCGAGCCGCAGCTCGTCGCCCGGCGCCACGCCCAGGCTGAGCACGGCCCAGGGGCGGTGCGCGGCCAGCGCGGCGGCCAGCTGCTGGGGCGCGCGCTCCCAGGCCACGTCGAGCGTGGTGCCGAGCACGCGCAAGCCGCCCACAGCGCTGCCATGCAGCGCTTGCGCCACGGCGCCGGAGGGATTGTGCTCCACGCCGGGAAAGGGCCCGAAGCCGGTCAGCAGCACGCTGCGCATGGCGCGAGGCTACCGGCAGGAGGGCGGCGGGCCTCAGCGCGCAGCGGCCGGCGCGCTCGCGCCCGGCCAGGCCTGCCAGTCGAGCACCTCGCCGGCCGCGGCGTGCGCCTCGAGCAGCCAGCCCGGGCCGCGTCCTCGCGCGCCCTCGAGCGCCCCGCCCACCTCGCCCGCGGCGGGCGGCGTCACCTGCAGCGGGCGGTCCTCGGCGCCCAGCGCCGCCAGGAAGGCCGCCAGCGCCGGGCCCTGCGCCAGCGGGAGGCCGCGCAGCGCCTGCCAGGCGTAGCCATGCAGCAGCCGCGCCAGCAGGGCCTCCTGCGCCGGGCCGGCCAGCCCGGGCAGCTCCAGCCCCAGCGCACGCTCCTCGCCGTCGGACACGGCCAGCCCGCCGGGCAGCAGCGCCGCCACACGCGCGAGGTCCTGCACGCGGGCCTGCTCGGCGGCCTCGTCGTAGAGCTCCAGCAGGCTCCAGCCGCCCGGCAGGCCGGCCATGGCCGCGCCGCCCAGCCGCCAGCCCGCCAGCACCTCGCGCACGGCGCGCGCAGG
>JBJTIJ010000034.1:0-2225 GCA_046094945.1 Planctomycetia bacterium
CGCCGTGAGCGTGGGCATGCTGTCGCCGCCCATGGCGGGATAGGTGGTGCCACCCGTGCCCATGGCCGTCGTCTTGAAGGGGTTGTTGGCACGGGCCACAGAGCCGCCTGTGCCGCCGGCCGTGGCATGGCCGCCGCCACCACCGCCGTTGGAGTTGCCGCCCGTGGCAAAGCCCGTCATGGTGGCGTGCGCACCGCCGCCGCCCGTGCCGGAGCCGCCGCCCACGCCGTAGCCGTTGGGCGAGCCGAAGCCCGAGACGCCGGGCTCCGAGTTGTTCGTCGCGTTGCCAATGCCGTAGGAGAGGCCACCAGCCCCGCCGCCCGCGTAGCCAGTGCCGCCCAGGAGGTTCGTGTTGTAGGTGGTCACGCCGCTCTCGCCCTGGTTGTTGGACGTGCCGCCCAGGCCGTCACCGCGGGCCAGGATGCGGCCGCCCGACTCCACCGTGGCCGCGCCCTGCACCAGGATGATGGCCGGGTTCACGCCGATGATGCGCACCGTGCGGCCAGCGCGCACGCGCAGCGTGCGGAACTCCCACACCACCGCACGGCTGCCGTCTGTGACGTTGTTGCAGGTGTTCACGGTCAGGCCGGTGTCCAGGCGCACGTCGGCGCTGGGGTCGAAGTCGTCCTTGGTGCCGTCGTTGGGCTGGCGCGCCACCGTGCAGGCAGAGGGGATGTTCGGCAGCGAGGGCAGCAGCTGGTTGGCACCGTTGTCGCCGTCGCCCGCGAACAGCATCCAGCCCTGCGCGCGGCCCGGCGAGCGGGTGGTGTTCACGTCGGCGGTGGACTGGTCGGTGAGCACCACCGGGTCGTTGGCCTCGAAGGTCAGCGTGCGGCTGCCCGACTGGATCGGCAGGTTCTCGGTGGTGAAGGCGACGTAGACCGGCACCAAGGTGGAGCCGGCCAGGTCCTTCATGCCGAAGGTCAGCTCGAGCACGCACAGTGCGTTCTCGGGGAAGCGGCCGAATTCCGGTGCCACGCGCAGCAGGGTCTGCGAGAAGTTCTGCTCCAGGGTCAGTACCGCGCGGATGCGCTGCGGGTCGGCACCCAGGTTCACCTCGCCGGGGTCGATGGCGCCCCACGAGAAGGGGCTGGGGTCCTGGTCGGTGGCGGGCGTGAAGCCCGTCACGCGGCCCGTGGGCAGGCCCGCCACCGGCGGCAGGACGTGCTGGATGCCGGGGTTGCCGCGCTGGTACTCGAAGAAGCGCACGGTCGAGGACGTGACCGTGCAGGGGTCGATGTTCTCGCTCAGGGTCAGCACCAGCTCGTTGCCGGCCGCCACCGGCACGCCCGCCACGCCGTTGACCGCCACGCCCAGCTCGTTGACCGCGCTCACCAGCGACGGCTGCACCGCGGCCACGCCGTCGCGCCACAGCGCCTCGTCCACCGTGCGCGTGCGGAACTCGAAGTTCATCGAGCTGCGCAGGGGCTGGCCCACCGTGTTGCGGATGGGGAACTGCTCGGGATAGCCCACGAGCGTGATGCGGTACTGCGTGTTGGGCTGGAAGCCCGAGTCCGACAGGTCGCACAGGCCCGGCAGCTGGGGGTAGAAGAGCACCGTCGAGCCGCTCACCGACATCTGGCCGAACACGGCCTGGCCAAAGCCCGGTCCGCGGCGCACCTGCAGCGTCGCCACGTTGATCGTCGCGGGATCGACCGGCTCGCTGAAGCGGAACTCGAGCACCTCGTTGAGCGGCAGGTTGCCGATGCCGTTCTGGATGAAGGTCACCAGCTCGAGGCCCTGGCCAGCACCATCGGGGCCGGGGCCGCCGCCGCCGCCGCCGCACGCCGGCAGCGTCAGGGACAGCGCGCCCGCCAGGCACAGCAGCAGGCGGCGGGCGAGAGAGCAGGAGTGGCGCATGGACTGGCTCCGGAGAGTGCGACCGGTTAGCAGGCAAAGGGCGTTCCCGGCCGCGCGTGCGCACGGCAGGTCTCGGCCCGGGTGCCCGACCCTCGCGAGGGGCGCATGGTAGCGCCCCCCCCTCCCCGATGCACGCGCGATCTGGCAAGGGCGCGGCCCGCGGCCGGGGCATGGCGGGCTGAGGCGGGCTGGCCCAAGCCGTACTTACAGACAGCGAACCTGCGGCAAGGCCCGGATGCGCTCACGGGCGGGCGTGCGTTTCCGCACGCGGGGCCGGCGCACGCCCCCAGGCGAGCGGCCCCCCCCGATGGCCGTCCCCACGGGCCCCCCCAGCCCCGGCCGCGGGCCGCGCCCATGGCCGATCG
>JBJTIJ010000035.1:0-2656 GCA_046094945.1 Planctomycetia bacterium
CGCCCGCCCCGGAGACGACCCCATGGATCCCCGCCTCATCGCCTCGCGCCGCGACCTGCTGCGCA
The DNA here is from genome assembly GCA_046094945.1 of Planctomycetia bacterium. Lineage (GTDB taxonomy): Bacteria > Planctomycetota > PLA2 > PLA2 > JAEUHO01 > CAXQZU01. The sequence goes on from JBJTIJ010000035.1 coordinate 66, forward strand.
TGGGCCTGGGTGCCGCCGCGCTGGGCCTGCTGGCCACGCCGCGGGGCCTGGCGCGCCTGCACGCCGACGAGGCCTCGCCCACCGTGGCGCGCCCGCCGGGCTTCGGCAGGGCCCGGCAGGTGGTGTTCCTCTACATGATCGGCGGCCCCAGCCACTTCGAGACCTTCGACCCCAAGCCCGGCACCGAGAACGGCGGGCCCACGCGCACGGTGGCCAGCGCGCTGCCGGGCGTGCACCTGGCCGACAGCCTGCCCCTGCTGGCGGCCCGCATGGACCGCATCGCGCTGGTGCGCAGCATGACCAGCAAGGAAGGCAACCACGACCGCGCCCGCTACCTCGTGCACAGCGGCTACGCGCCCCAGCCCACCGTGCAGCACCCGGGCCTGGGCTCGATCCTCAGCCACGAGAAGGGCAAGGCCGAGTCCGAGCTGCCCGAGTACGTGAGCCTGGGCGGCCCGGGCCTGGGCGCCGGCTACCTGGGCGTGCACCACGCCCCCTTCGTGGTGCTCGACCCCAAGCAGCCCATCTCCAACCTCGACACGCCCGCGGGCGTGGACGACCGGCGCCGCGACGCCCGGCTGGAGATGCTGGCGCGCATGAACGAGGGCTTCGCGCGCTCGCGGGGCGAGGCGCTGCCCGAGGCGCAGGACGCCATGTTCGCCAAGGCGCGGCGCCTGATGGACTCGCCGCGCAACGTGGCCTTCGACATCAGCAAGGAGCCCGCCGGCAGCGCCCGGCCCTACGGCACGACCAAGTTCGGCCTCGCCTGCCTGCAGGCGCGCCGGCTCATCGACGCCGGCGTCACCTGCGTGGAGGTGATGATGAACGGCTGGGACACGCACGACGACGGCTTCGCGCGCTGCAAGGCCCTCAACGGCGAGCTCGACCAGGGCGCGGCCGCCCTGCTCGACGACCTCAAGGCCTCGGGCAAGCTCTCCGAGACGCTGGTGGTGTGGCTGGGCGACTTCGGCCGCACGCCCAAGATCACCAGCACCGAGGGCCGCGGCCACTACCCCAAGGTGTGGTCGGCGTGGTTCGCCGGCGGCGGCGTGCAGGGCGGGCGCGTGATCGGCGCCAGCACGGCCGGCGGCGAGGACGTGAAGGAGCGGCCGGTCACCATCCCCGACCTCTTCGCCTCGCTGCTGCACGCCACGGGCGTGGAGAACAAGCAGTTCCACACCAACGGCCGCCCCATCATGCTGCACGACAAGGCGGGCCAGGCGGTGCCCGAGCTGTTCACGGCCTAGGGCCGCGGCCGGCGCCCTGCGCAGCGCAGCCGCTCGCCGGCGCAGCCGCTCGCCCGCGCAGCCACTCGCCGACGCGGCTACTCGCCGCCGCGGCGCTCGCGCTTGCGCTGGCTGTCCACGCGCTTGCCGGCCAGGCGCCGCTCGCGCGAGCCGCGCGTGGGGCGCGTGGCGCGCCTGGCCTTCACCGGCGCCAGCGCCTCGCGCAGCAGCTGCGCCAGGCGGCGCAGGGCCTCCTCGAGGTTGTCGTGCTGGCTGCGCGAGCCCTCGCTGGCCAGCAGCAGGTCGCCCTCCTGCGTCAGGCGCGGGGCCAGCCGCGCCTCGACGCGCGCGCGCTGCTCGGGCGTGAGCGCACGCGTGCTGCGCACGTTCCAGCGCAGGATCACCTTGCTCTCGGTCTTGTTGACGTGCTGGCCGCCCGGGCCGCCCGAGCGCGCGGTGGTGACCTCCACCTCGCTGCCCGGCAGGCTCACGTGGCGGGTGATCACGATCTCGGTGGGCACGCGCGCCATGGAGGCATCCTAGCGCGCAGGCCTGCCCGTATGCTCGCGCCATGGCCGCGCCCGACCCTGCCCGCCTGCCGGCCGCGCGCGCCACGCTGCGCAAGGCCGGCGTGGAGGTGCTGCTGGAGGACAACCACCTGCTGGTGGTGGCCAAGCCCGCCGGCCTGCTGAGCCAGTCCGACGGCTCGGGCGACGCCGACCTGGTGGCCCTGCTGGCCGCCTACCGCCAGCAGGCCGAGGGCAAGGCCGGCGCGGCCTTCGTGGGCCTCGTGCACCGCCTCGACCGCAACGTCTCGGGGGTGGTGCTGTGCGCCAAGACCAGCAAGGCCGCCGCGCGCATGGCCGCGCTGTTCCGCGAGCGCGACGCACGCCTCGAGAAGCACTACCTCGCCTGGGTGGTGGGCCTGCCGGCCACCGACGAGGGCCGGCTGGAGGCGCGCCTCGCGCGCAGCGGCCGCACCACGCACGTCGCGGCGCCCGGCGAGGAAGACGACGCCGGCCGGGCGGCCGTGCTGGACTACGCGGTGCGCGGGCGCGGGCCGCGCGCAGCACGCCTCGCGGTGCGCCTGCACACGGGCGTGACCCACCAGGTGCGTGCGCAGCTCTCCGCCGCGGGCCACCCCCTGCACGGCGACCCCAAGTACGGCGGCCCCGCCGGCGCGCGCGTGGCGCTGCATGCCTGGCGCCTCGTGTTCCCGCATCCCGTGGGCGGCGCGCCCCACGCAGCCACCGCGCCCGTGCCGGCGGCGCTGCGCGCGCTGGACCGGCGCCTGCGCATCCAGCCGCCGGTCACGACGCGCCACGGGTAGAGTCGCGCCGCGGCCCAGCCCGCCTTCCCCAGCCC
>JBJTIJ010000036.1:0-3037 GCA_046094945.1 Planctomycetia bacterium
GGTTTCTGGAGGTACCTCGCGCTGTTCCCGTTGCGGTGGTACCTGGTTGCGCGCGAACTTGAGGAGGGCAAGCCCTTGAAGCCCCAAGACTTTGGCGGCAGGGGCGCCCAGCCTAAGGCCCAGCTTGCCCTCAGGACTTACCTCTGGGGCAAGTGCGCCTACGACAGCAGCAGCACGCCACCGAGCGACCCCTACGACAGGGCCAGCAAGCTCCTGCGAGTGGACTTCAAGGTCTCCAACGTCGATGTCTGGCACAGCCACGTGTTGAGGGTCGACATCGGGCATCTCGGCGGCACGCCGCATCGCTTCATCGACGCCATCTGCGCGCGCCAGTTGGACACGGCCGGCGCGCGTGAACTCGCGAAGCGCCTTAGCCGGATGAAGAACGTGGTGATGCTGGACAGCTACGACGTGACTGACGGGCAAACGCTCGTGGATGGTCAGTGCCCGCCCAAGAAGAAGAAGGCCGAGAAGAAGAAGGCCAAGAAGAAGAAGGCCAGCAAGTCCCGGCGGCGCGGCAACCTACGCGGGAGCCGCAGGTAGCCCGATCACTCGCGCGGCGGGACGATGCCCTGCGGGGGCGGCACGGTGATGGGCTTGCTGATGCGCGTCCAGGTGTCGAGCAGCGCCAGCACGTGCTCGGGGCGCATGCGCGCGTGGTCGTAGGTGAGGCCCACCACGCACTCGCCGCGGCCGCCGGGCTGCAGCGTCACGTGGCGGATGCGCACCGGCAGCACGTCCTGCGGGGCACCCTCGCACACGAGGCGCAGCACCACGTCGCCGCCCAGCCAGCGCGGCGCCTCGTCGCGCAGGCGCGTGGCGTCCTGGCCGCCGAAGCGCAGGCCCAGCCCGTCGTCCTGCTGGTCGACGATCCAGCCCCCCACCGCGTCGGTGCCCATCAGCAGGCGCGCCTCCAGCGGCGGGTGGAGCCGCATGCGCTGGGTGATGCGACGCGAGGGCGGAGTGGGCTGGGTCATGGCGGCAACCAGTCTAGGCAGGGGCATGGTGGCGGGGAAGCACGCGCTGGCGGCACTGCGCCCGCGGGCTGCAGGCGCCGTGGACAGAGGTGACTGCCACCTTGCAAGGGGCAGGCCAGCCGCCGGGCAGGCCGCAGGGGCGCCCCCGCCGGCCGCGCAGCGGGCCCGGCGCGCCCCTGGCGGCTTGTCGCGCGCGGCCCGTGTCGCGTCCTTGCGGCGCGTGTCCAGCCCGCGCAACGCCCAGCCCGGCACGGACACCCGCGCCCAGCACGCGCACGGCCCACGGCGCGGGCCACGCTGCGGCCCGGCTTCGGCCCTCCGGCGCCTTCCCGTAGGGTGCCTGCTCGGCCCCCGGCGGAGGACGCACCATGGACGCCAAGAACCTCATCGGCGGCACGTGGAGCGGGCCGCGCGGGCGCAGCCTTCCGATCATCGACCCCGCCACCGGCAAGACGGTGGGCAAGGCGCCGCGCAGCAGCGCCAAGGACGTGGCCGCCGCGGTGGACGCCGCCAGGCAGGCCCAGCGCGACTGGGCCGCCGTGCCCGCCCCGCGGCGCGGCGAGCTGCTGTTCCAGGCCGCGCGCGTGATGGAGTCGCGCAAGCAGGAGCTGGGCCGGCTGGTGTGCACCGAGATGGGCAAGGTGAAGGCCGAGGCGCTGGGCGACGTGCAGGAGGCCATCGACATGGCCTACTACATGGCCGCCGAGGGCCGCCGGCTCTTCGGCGCCACCACGCCCAGCGAGCTGCCCAACAAGCTGTGCATGACGCTGCGCGAGCCGGTGGGCGTGTGCGGCCTCATCACGCCGTGGAACTTCCCGGTGGCCATCCCCTCGTGGAAGAGCCTGCCGGCGCTGGTGGCGGGCAACAGCGTGGTGGTCAAGCCCAGCGAGGAGACGGGCGGCTGCGCGACGGCCTACGTCGAGTGCCTCGTCGAGGCCGGCATCCCCGACGGCGTGGTCAACCTCGTGCACGGCACGGGCGAGGAGGCCGGCGCCGCGCTGGTGGCCCACCCCGACGTGCCCGTCATCTCCTTCACCGGCAGCAACGCCACCGGCCGGGCGGTGAGCCAGGCGGCGGCGCCCATGCTCAAGCACGTGCACCTCGAGCTGGGCGGCAAGAACGGCATCGTGGTGCTGGACGACGCCGACCTCGAGTTCGCCGTGCGCGCCATCCTGTGGTCGGCCTACGGCACCAGCGGCCAGCGTTGCACGGCCGGCAGCCGCGTGATCGCCACGCGCGGCATCTACGACCGGCTGGTGGAGCGCGTCGCCGCCGGCGCCGAGGCGCTCAAGGTGGGCCACGGCTGGACGGAGGGCGTGGAGGTGGGCCCGCTGGTGCGCCCCGCGGCGCTCAAGAAGGTCGAGCACTACGTGCAGGTGGGCCTGAAGGAAGACAAGGCCCGCCTCGTGGCCGGCGGCAAGCGCGCCAAGGTGCCCGCGGCCCTCAAGGGCGGCTTCTTCCACGAGCCCACCGTCTTCGCCGACGTGACGCCCTCCATGCGCATCGCGCAGGAGGAGATCTTCGGGCCGGTCACCGCGCTCATGCGCGTGGACGACCTCGACGAGGCCATCGAGGTGCACAACGGCACGCCCTTCGGCCTCTCGGGCGCCATCATCACGCGCAACCTGGCCGACTCGATGAAGGCCATGCACGCCTTCAAGACCGGCATCGTCTACGTGCACAACGGCACCATCGGCGCCGAGGTGCACCTGCCCTTCGGCGGCGTGAAGGGCACGGGCAACGGCCACCGCGAGGCGGGCATCGCGGGGCTGGACCTGTTCACCGAGTGGAAGACGGTCTACATCGACTACTCGGGCGGCCTCCAGCGCGCCCAGATTGATAGGTAGGAGCTGGCGCGTTGATGACGGGCGACGCGCCGGAGGGGGGCGCTCAGCCCGCTTCGGACTCCTCGCGTAGCCCGGCTACGCGTCGTCGTCGTCACCGGGCTTCCGCACCCGCCCGGGCGCGTCGGTGGCGCGCGCCCCAGGACAGAGCAGGGCCGCCAGCGAGTGCCCGCATGGCGGGTGCCGGATAGCGGGTGCCTGACCCACTTCCACCAC
>JBJTIJ010000037.1:0-6245 GCA_046094945.1 Planctomycetia bacterium
CGGCGGCGCCCACGGCGCTGACGGTGGTGCGCGCCTTCCCCAGCCTCTCGTTCACGCGGCCGCTCTACCTGTGCAGTGCGCCCGGCGTGCCCGGCGAGGTGTTCGTGGTGGAGCAGGACGGCCGCATCCTGGTGGTGCCGCGGCGCGACAACGCCCAGCCCGCCGAGGTGCGCACCTTCCTGGACCTGCGCGCCAGCGTCGGCGGTCCGGTGAGCCGCTCGCACGGCGAGGAGGGCCTGCTGGGGCTGGCCTTCGATCCCGCCTACGCCACCAACCGCACCTTCTACGTCCACTACAGCGCGGCCGGCCCGCGCCGCGGCGTGCTGGCGCGCTTCCGGGCCAGCGCCGGCAGCCTCGTGCAGGCCGACCCGGCCTCCGCGCAGGCGGTGCTGGAGGTGGAGCAGCCGTGGGGCAACCACAACGGCGGCTGGATCGGCTTCGGGCCCGACGCCATGCTGTACATGGCGCTGGGCGACGGCGGCAGCGGCGGCGACCCGGGCAACCGCTCGCAGGACCTCGGCCAGCTGCTGGGCAAGGTGCTGCGGCTGAACGTGACGGGCAAGGCCACCTACGCCGTGCCCGCCGACAACCCCTTCGTGGGCGTGGCCGGGGCGCGCGGCGAGGTCTGGTGCCTGGGGCTGCGCAACCCGTGGCGCTGCTCCTTCGACCGGCTCACGGGCGAGCTGTGGACAGGCGACGTGGGTCAGGTCGCGCGCGAGGAGGTGGACCGCCTCGTGCGCGGCGGCAACTACGGCTGGCGCGTCTACGAGGGCACGCTGGCCTACAACAACCCCTCCAGCCTGCCGGCCAGCCAGTTCGTGGCCCCCGCGCACGAGTACCCGCGCGACCAGGGCGTGTCGATCACGGGCGGCTACGCCTACCGCGGGCCCTCGCTGTGCTGCCTCACGGGCGCCTACATCTATGGTGACTACGGCTCGGGCAAGGTGTGGGCGCTGGTGCACGACGGCACGCAGGCCGTGTCGAACACCTTGCTGGGGCAGGTGCCCGGCCTCTCGTCCTTCGGCGAGGACGAGCTGGGCGAGCTCTACGCGGTCTCGCTGGCCGGCGGCATCTACCGCTTCGAGGACGGCGGCGTGCCGGCGGGCGCGCCGTGGCCGGCGCGGCTCTCCCAGACGGGCCTGTTCGTGAACCTGCCGGCGCTGCTGCCGCACCCGGGGCTGGTGCCCTACGCGCCCAACGCGCCCTTCTGGAGCGACGGGGCGCTCAAGCAGCGCTGGGTGGCCGTGCCCGACGGCAAGCAGGTGACCTTCTCGGCCACGGGCGAGTGGGAGTTCCCGGTGGGCACGGTGCTGGTCAAGCACTTCGACCTCGAGCTCACGCCCGGCAACGCGGCCACGCGCCGCAGGCTGGAGACGCGCGTGATGGTGCGCGAGGACACCGGCTGGGCGGCGCGCACCTACCGCTGGGACGACGCGCAGGCCGACGCCACGCTGGTGGAGAGCGCCCAGCAGGCCACCTTCACCCTGCAGGACGCGGCGGCGCCGGGCGGCACGCGCCAGCTCACGTGGGAGTTCCCCAGCCCCGGCGACTGCATGCGCTGCCACACCCCGGCGGCCGGCTACGTGCTGGGGCTGGAGACGGCGCAGCTCAACGGCACGCTGGACTACGCCGGCACCGAGGCCAACCAGCTCACGACCTGGAACCACATCGGGCTCTTCGACCGCGACATCGGTCCCGCCTCTGCCTACGGCGCGCTGCCCAGCCCCTACGGCGTGCAGGGCACGCTGGCCGCGCGCGCCAGGGCCTGGCTGGCCACCAACTGCGCGCAGTGCCACCTGCCCGGCGGGCCCTCGGCCTCGGGCATGGACCTGCGCCACGGCACGGCCAGCCCGGCCATGAACGCGGTGGGGGTGCGGCCCTCGCAAGGCGACCTGGGCCTCGCGGACGCGTGGCGCATCAAGGCCGGCGACCGCAACGCCTCGGTGCTCTGGCTGCGCATGACGCGCACCGACGCGCAGGGCATGCCGCCGCTGGGCCACCAGGCGGTGGATGCCGCGGGCGCCGCGCTCGTCGGCGACTGGATCGACAGCGGCGCGCCCTAGGGCCTGCGCGCCCTGCACGCGGCGGCGCAGGGTGTCGCGCAGCGGCGCGTGGCCTGCGGGAGAGGCTGGGGCTGGGGTCGCACGCGGCGCTAGGCTGGGGTCGCGCGCGGCGCGAGCTGGCGCCGCCGGAGGCCACCTCGTCATGGGCACGCGCGCGCTGCTGGCAGGAAGCCTCGTGCTGTCCCTCGTGGCCCTGCTGCTGTGGCAGGTGCTGGAGCTGCGCAGCGAGGTGCTGGCGCTGCGCCGCGCGGCGCCTGCGCCCGGCGGGGACCCGCAGGGCCTCTCGGCCGTGGCGCCGTCGCAGCCCCAGCCGCGGCCCGCGCGCGAGCCCCGGCCCGGGCCGGAGCTGCAGGCCGCAGCGCCCACGGCGGCGCTGGCACCGGACCCGCGCCTCGCGGTGCTGGAGCGCAGCGTGCAGCGCCTGGAACAGGAACTGGCCGAGGCGCAGGCCGCCAGCGCGCGCGTGGCAGCGCTGGCCGGCCCGCTGCAGGAGCGCATGCTGCTGGAGAACGGCTCGGCCGCACTGGCGACCAGCCGCAACGTGATCTCGGCGCTGGCGCAGGTGCAGGCAACCGCCCGCATCGACGAGGATCGCGACGGCACCGGCGAGTTCGGCGGCTTCCTGGAGCTGAGCGGGGCCGTGGCCGGGCGCATGGCCCAGCCGCTGTCGCCGCCTGTGATGAGCCGGGCCTTCGGCAGCCTCTCGCAGGGCGGCGAGGCGAGCCGGGCCGGCTACCTGTTCCGCATCTACCTGCCTGATGCGCGCGGGCAGGGCGTGGGCGAGCCGGCCACGGGGTTTGCGCCCGGCATGGTGGACGCCAACCTCGCCGAGACCACGTGGTGCCTCTACGCCTGGCCGCAGGCCTACGGCGTCACGGGCACGCGCACCTTCTTCACCAGCCAGGCAGGCGACGTGCTGTGGTGCGACAGCGCTGCCTACAGCGGGCCCGGCAAGGGCCCCGCGCCGGAGGCGGCCTTCCGGCCCGGCGCGCGCGGCGGCATCACCGGGCCGGTGGCCGTGGGCGCGGTGGGCCACGACGGCAACACGTGGACGCAGGGCGGCTAGGCGGGGCCACGCCGGGCCAGGCCGAGGCCAGGCCAGGGGCAAGGCGAGGCCAGGCTAGGCGCTGCTGGCGCCGCCGGTGCCCGGCAGGGCCTTCTCCAGCGCCTTGACGCGCTTGGCCAGCTCGGGCAGGCGCACGAGGTGCAGCATCACGCTGCGCGCCTGCTGCATGTCCATGGCGGGCGACATGCCCACCGTGGCCCCGGGCTCGATGTCGGTCATCACGCCGCTCTGCGCCGCCACGGTGGCCCCGTCGCCGATGGTGAGGTGGCCCGCCGTGCCCGCCTGCCCGGCCAGCGTGACGCGGTTGCCCACCTTGGTGGAGCCGGCCAGGCCCACCTGCCCGCACAGCAGCGTGTCCTCCCCGATGCGACAGCCATGGCCGACCTGCACGAGGTTGTCGATCTTGGTGCCGCGGCCCACCGTGGTGAGGCCCACGGTGGCACGGTCCACGCAGGAGAGCGCCTGCACCTCCACCTCGTCGCCCAGCGTGACGCTGCCCGCCTGCGGGATCTTGTGCCAGGAGCCGTCGCCGCGCGGCGCGAAGCCGAAGCCGTCGGCGCCGATCACCGCGCCGTTCTGCAGGATCACGCCCTTGCCCAGCCGCACGCCCTCGCGCACCACCGAGCCGCTGTGCAGGGTGCAGCCCGCGCCCACCTCGGCGCCGGCGTAGAGCACGCAGTGGGGGTGGATGGTGGTGCCGTCGCCGACCTTGACGCCCTCGCCCAGCACCACGTAGGGCCCGATGCTCACGCCACGGCCCAGCACCACGCCCGCGCCCAGCACGGCGCTGGGATGCACGCCCGGGGCCGCCGCCGGCGGCGCGTGGAAGAACGCGATGGCCTTGGCGAAGGCGAGGTAGGGGTTGGTGATGCGCAGCAGGGCCATGGGCGCCTCGCCGGCGAAGCCCGGGTCCACCAGCACGGCCGCAGCGCGCGAATCCTTGAGCTTGCGCGCGTAGGCGGGGTTGGCCAGGAAGGTGACCTCGCCGGGCCCGGCCTCTTCCATCGGCGCCACGCCGGTGATCTCCAGCTCGAGGTGCGGATCGACGGTGGCGCCGAGGCGCTGGGCCAGGTCCTGGATGCGCATGGCTGGGATCTCTCGCGGGAAGGGGCGCATCCTACCGCCGGCGCACCGCCGGCGGGCCGACGCGATCGCGGCGCGAGGCGGGTCGCGGGGTTGGCCGTAGGCTCTGGGCCATGCCCGATCCCGACGTCGTCCCGCCCGCTGCGCCCGCCACGCCCGCTTCGCCCGCAGCGCCTGGTGCGTCGCCGGCGGCGGGCGCCCCGCAGGCCCCGGCCGGCGCGCACGCGCCGGCGCGACCCGGGCGCCTGCTGCAGGCCGTGGTGCTGCTGCGCGGTCGCGGCTGGCTGGGCACGGCCAGCGTCTTCTACGGGCTGGTGGCCCTCTTCGCGCTGGGCTACGCGCTGTTCTCGGGGCAGCCCGGCGCACTGGTGGGCGAGCGCCTGCCCTCGGGGGCGATGCTGGCCGGGGGCCTTGGCGCGGGCCTGCTGCTGGTGCTGCTGGCGCAGGTGGCCACGCGGGTGTGGGGCGCGTTCGCGGCCACGCGCGAGATGCTGGTGCGCATGCTGGGCCCGCTGGGCGTGCGCGATGCGCTGCTGCTGGCACTGCTCTCGGGCGTGGCCGAGGAGCTGCTGTTCCGCGGCGCGCTGTGGCCGCACCTGGGGCTGGTGGGCACCAGCCTGCTCTTCGGCCTGATGCACCTCATCCCGCACCGCGCGCTGTGGAGCTACCCGCTCTTCGCCACGGCTGCCGGCTTCCTGCTGGGCCTGCTGCGCAGCGAGTCGGGCAGCGTGCTGCCGCCGGTGATCGCGCACGTGACGGTCAACGCCATCAACCTGGCGTGGCTGGGGCGCGAGGCCCGCCGGCAGGCCAAGGCCGCCGCGCTGACGGCGGCAGCACCCGCGCCAGCGCCCGCGGCACCGCCCGGCGCGTGAGCCGCGCGGGCGCCCCCCTGCCGGGGCTGCGCGACCACCTGGCGGTGGCGGGCCTGTCCGTGCTCGTGCTGGCCAGCGCCGTGGGCGCCGTGCTGTGGACCGTGCTGGACGTGCTGCGCGTGCCGTGGCTGAGGCGGAGGGCGCGCGGCCGGCTGGCCGTGGCCACGCTGCCCCCCGAGCCGCAGGCGCGCGTGGAGGGCGCCGCGTGGGCGGGGCGCACGGTGTTCGTGCTGGCCGGCGAGACCTCGGGCGACCGGCTGGCCGCACCCGTGGTGCGTGCCCTGCGCGCGCTGGCCCCCGGCGTGCGCGTGCGCGGCTGTGCCGGGCCGGCCTGCGCGGCCGCGGGGCTGGAGCTGGACGAGGACCTCACCTCGCGGGCCGTGGTGGGGCTGCTGCCCGTGCTGCGCACCCTGCCGACGTGGTGGGGCGCGTGCGCGCGCTTCCACGCCCGGCTGCGCCACGAGCCGCCCGACCTGCTGGTGACGGTGGACTTCCCGGGCCTGAACGTGCGGCTGGCGCGCATGGCGCGCCGGCGCGGCATCCGCTGCGTGCACCTCGTGGCGCCCGCGGTCTGGGCCTATGCCCCGTGGCGCGCCCGGCGCTGGCGCCGCGCGGTGGACGAGGTGCTGGCGCTCTACCCGCACGAGCCGGCGCTGCTCTCCGGCGTGGGCCTGCCGGCCCGCTACGTGGGCCACCCGCTGTTCGAGGCGCCGCTGCCCGCGCCGCGCACGCCGGCGCACTGGCCGCCTGCCGGGCCGCGCGTGGTGGAGCTGCTGCCGGGCAGCCGGCGCGGCGAGATCGAGCGGCACGTGCCCGTGATGGTCGAGGCGGCGGCCCGCGTGGCGCAGGGCCGCGACGACCTCGTGTTCGTCATGCGGCTGGCCGCGCCGCACCACCGCGCGCTGGCCGAGCGGGCGCTGGCGCGCGCGCGGGTGCGCCCGGCGCGGCTGGCCCTGCAGGTGGGCGCGGGCACGCTGCCCGGGCCGCGGGTGGCGGCGCTGGCCAGCAGCGGCACGGTGACCGCCGAGCTGGGCGCCCAGCTGGTGCCCATGGGCGTGGTCTACGGCGTCTCGCCCATGGCGCGCGCCGGGGCCGCGTGGCTGCGGGTGGCGCCGTGGTTCGCGCTGGCCCACCTCGTGGCCGGGCGCGCGGGGGTGAGCG
>JBJTIJ010000038.1:0-1118 GCA_046094945.1 Planctomycetia bacterium
GCCTGCAGGCGGCGCGGCCCAAGCCGCGCTACCGGACGGTGTTCATCTCCGACGTGCACCTGGGCACGCGTGACTGCCAGGCCGAGCGCCTGCGTGCCTTCCTCACCGGCTGCGAGATGGAGCGGCTGGTGCTGGTGGGCGACATCATCGACCTGTGGGCCATGCGGCGCCGCTGGTACTGGCCCCAGGCCCACAACGACGTGGTGCAGAAGGTGCTGAAGAAGGCGCGCCACGGCGTGCAGGTGACGTACATCCCCGGCAACCATGACGAGCACTTCCGGCAGTTCGATGGGCTGTCCTTCGGCGGCATCGAGATCCGGCGCGAGCTGCTGCACGAGACGGCCGACGGCCGGCGCCTGCTGGTGGTGCACGGCGACGAGTTCGACGCGCTCATCCACATGGGCCTGCTCTACCGGGTGGGCGATGCCGCCTACGGCGTGCTGCTGATGCTCAATCGCTGGATGAACACTGCCCGGCGCTGGGTGGGCCTGGACTACTGGTCCTTCGCGGCGGCCATCAAGCGGCGCGTGAAGGATGCGATGCGCTTCGTGGGCAAGTTCGAGCACTGCCTGGCCCGCCGCGCGCGCGAGGCCGGCGCGCAGGGCGTGGTGTGCGGCCACATCCACAAGCCCGACATGACCGTGGTGGACGGCATCCACTACTACAACGATGGCGACTGGGTGGACTCGTGCACGGCGCTCGTCGAGCACCTCGACGGCCGCATGGAGATCTTGCAGCCCGGGCGCGAGGAGGCCGACACTGGCCCGGGGCCGTCGGCCGCGGCCCCGCAAGCCGAGCAGGCCGCAGCGGCCAGCAGCGCCGCCTGAGGGCCCGGGGCAGGGCTGGCGCGGGGCGCTGCCGCCGCCGTAGGCTGGCCGGCATGTGCACTCCCCAACCTGCCCTGCGCGGACCGCGCCTCGCGATCCTGCGCGTCGCGACGTGCCTGCTGCTGGCCGGCCTGCTGGCCTGCGCGACGGCAGCCGAGGCGGGCGGCGGGCCCGAGCGCACGGTGGTGGTGGTCAACGCCGACTCGCCGGTGTCGCTGCAGGTGGCGCATGCGTACGCGCGCCGGCGCGGCATCCCGGCGCAGAACCTCGTCTACCTCGAGGGCGTGCCCA
>JBJTIJ010000039.1:0-3270 GCA_046094945.1 Planctomycetia bacterium
AACGCGCGGCCCCTCGTCCTGGCCCCGCGGCGGCGCGGGCCGCGGTGCCGGGCCGGGCGCGTGCCGGCCGGCGCGACGCGGGGCTGGCGCGCTGCGAGGCGCTGCGCGCAGGCCTGCCGGCCGCGGCGCCCCCCGCCGTGCGCCTGCCGGTGCTGTGGGCACATGCCGACCTCGTCTCGCAGGCCGGCCGCCACGAGCAGGCGCTGGAAGCCTACGCAGCCTGCGCCCCGCTGCTGGCGCTGCTGGGCCGCCGGCGCGAGCAGGTGGTGTGCGCCAACAACCGTGGCTACCACCTCGGCATGCTGGGGCGGCGCGACGAGGCGCTGGCCGCGCTGCGCGAGGCGCGCGAGACCGCGCGGCCGCTGGGCCAGCCGCTGCTGCTGCGCGCCTACGTGGCGCTGGCCCACTGGCACGCGGCCTTCGGCCAGCTCGACGAGGCCGAGAGCGACGCGCGCGTGGCCGTGCAGCAGGCCCGCACGTGGGCCGATGCCGGCGAGCTGGGTGGCGCGCTGGTGCAGCTGGCGCGCGTGCTGGCGCGCACGCCGCGCACCGACCGCGCGCTGCTGGCCTACACCGAGGGCGTGGCCGCGCTCGAGCAGGGCGGGCGCGGGCCGGCGGCGGCCGAGGCGCGCCGCGAGCTGGAGGCGCTGGCGGCCGTGCCGCCCGGCGCCCGCTGAGCCGGCGCTAGGCCGGGCCGCGGCCCGGCCGGTCGTCCAGCGCCAGCCAGCGGAAGGCGGCCAGGATGGCCGCCACGCGCGCCACGCCGCCCAGCACCTGCCGCGCCGTCGGCGGCAGCTCCTGCTCCTCGCCCAGCGCGGGCACCGAGGCCAGCGCCACGTCCACGCCCGGCCAGGCCGCCTCCACCAGCGTCACCACCAGGCCCGCCAGCGTCTCCTCGTCGGGCGTCTCGCCGCGGCCGGCCAGCGCGCTCTCCACCTGCGCGAGCGCCTCGCCCACCGACCCGGCAAAGCGCGGCTCCTCGTCCTCGTCCAGCGGCTGCGCCAGGCGCGCCACCAGCAGGTCGGGATCGCGCTCGTCCTCGACGACCAGCGCGATGCCGGCCAGCGCGCCCATGTAGGCCGCCGCGAAGGTGCCCTCGCTGGCCTCGACGAGGTCGAGCTCGGGCGGCAGGCCCAGCGCGTCGTCCTCGTCCTGCTCGCCATCCTCCAGCGCGTCGGGGTCGCCGCCGTCGCTGCCGGGCGGCTCGTCCTCCAGCAGGCGCCGCAGCATGGCGGGCGTGTCGCTGCACAGCTGCTGCCAGTCGAAGCCGGCCGGGAACCAGCCCGCGAAGCCGTCCAGGTGCCGGCCTAGCGCGTGCTCGACCACGTGGCGCAGGGTGGTGGCGCTCACGTGCGTGCGTCCGGGCTCAGGCCGTGAACGAGGTGCCGCAGCCGCAGGTGCCCTTGGCGTTGGGGTTCTTGAACGCGAAGCCCTGGCCCATCACGCTCTCGTGGTAGTCCACCTGCGTGCCGCTGACGAACAGCGCGCTCTTGGGGTCGAGGAACACGCGCACGCCCTCGGACTCGCAGACCTTGTCGGCCGGGCCCGCGCTGCGCTCCAGCGCCATCTCGTAGGAGAGGCCCGAGCAGCCGCCGCCCACCACCTTGATGCGCAGGCCGGTGGCCGCCTCCTGGCCGGGTGCGGCCATCATGGCGCGGACCTTCTCGGCCGCCTTGGGCGTGAGGGTGATCGACATGCTCGGTCTCCGGCGGGGCCAGCCGCGCACGCGGCCATGCGTGGCCCATCTCTACCCGACGCGACGGGGCCGGGGCGGTTTCCCGCCACCCGCCCGCGCCACCGGGCCCGCGCCACCGGGCCTGTGGCCCGCGGCGTGCGGCGTGCGGCGTGCGGCGTGCGGCAGGAGGTGGCCTAGCCCTGCGGCCGGGCCACCCGGCCCATGAACAGCACGGCGCCCGTGGCGGCGTGGCGGGCCAGCCACAGGAAGGGCCGGTCGCAGGCGAAGGCCACCGGCGGCTCGCCGGGCATGCCGGTGGTGCGCATCATGACGGCCGTGGCCGCCGCGGCCTCCAGCCCGCGCTCGTCCATGGCCACGTAGGCCTTGTGCAGCACGCTGCCGACGAACAGCGGCTCGCCGCCCGGCGCCGCCAGCGCGCCAAAGTCGGCGCGCGCCGGGTCGAAGGCGTCGGCCAGCCCCAGCGCGCGCAGCACGGCGCTGAGCTCGAGGGCCTGCTCCACGCGCAGGCGCGGCAGCGCGAGGTCCACCTGCCGGCGCTCCGGGCGCGCCGCCCACGCGGCCAGCCGCCCCGGCGTGAGCGCCTGCTCCACGGCCGGCAGCGCCGCCGGCGAGGGATCGCGCGGCAGCACCAGCCACAGCTCCACCGCGCCGCCCTGGCAGGGCAGCACGGCCACGCGCGCATCGCCCTCCTCGAAGCAGCGCAGGCGGCCCTGCCGGCGCATCATCGGCACCTCGACCTCGCCCCCCGCCGCCAGCCGGAAGGGCGCCGGGCGCGTGGCGCCCTCGGGGAAGGCCTCGGACCACGCCGCCAGCAGGTGGATGGCATTCACCAGCACCAGCCGCGTGTCGGGCGTGGGCAGGCCCTCGGGCACCAGGTCCTTGATCTTGTCGCGCGTGCGCTGCGCCACCCAGCCGTTGATGGCCTCGCGCACCGCGGGCCCGGCCCGGAAGTCCACCACGTGCAGCGGCGTGCCGAAGGACAGCTCCAGCGCGTCGAGGCAGCCGGGCACGAAGGGGTAGCCGTCCTGCCCCCACAGGGCGTTGGCCACCGAGAGCGTGTAGGCCGGCTGGGTGCCGCCCTCGCGCACCGGGTCGCGCACGGCGGGCGCGCTGCCCAGCCGCTGGCCCAGCCGCTGCCAGGCCGCCAGCAGCGCGCGCGCCGCCTCGCCGGCCGCGCTGCCCGGCTCGCGCCACGCGGCCTCGAGGTCGGCACCCGGCAGGTGCAGCACGCGGTCGAGCTGCGCCGCCGTCTCGCCGCGCGCGCCCACCCGCGCCAGCGCCAGCGCCTGGTGCACCGAGTGCGGCGAGAGCACCACGTTGCTGCGGCCGTCGCCCGGGAGCCGCGCGTAGAGCTCGAGGGCGAAGGCCTGCTGGCCGGCCAGCAGCTGCGCCTTGAGGTCCTGCGCCGCGGCCGGCGGCGGCGCGGGCAGCGCCGGCGGCTCGCCCGCCGCCGCGGCGCGCGGCCCCGCCGGGGCGCCCAGCGCGCCCGCCAGCAGGCCCCGCACCAGCGCGCACAGGCCCCGCAGGCCCCGCGGGCGCAAGCCGCGCAGGCGCAGGCCGCGCCCGACACGCAC
>JBJTIJ010000040.1:0-2989 GCA_046094945.1 Planctomycetia bacterium
GCGCGCGGCCGGGCCCGGGAGGGGGGCGCGCCTGCCGCGTGCCCCCGCGCCCGGCACCCGACCCCCGGAGCCCCGCATGGCCACGGCCCCCACGCTCCCGCCCTCCAGCAACCCGCCTTCCAGCAACCAGCCCTCGAGCGACCCGCGCACCGCCGCCGCCGTGGACGCCCTGGCGCGCGACGTGTGGGAGGCGGGCCTGGAGGAGTCGCCCATCTGGTGCACCTTCCTGGGCGACCCGCGCGGCGCCGACCGCCTCGACGAGCGCGGGCCGGCGGCGCGGGCCCGGCGCACGGCAAGCATGCAGGGCTTCCAGCGCCGGCTGGAGGCGCTGCCGCGCCTGCCCGCGAGCGAGGAAGCCGGCCTCACGCAGCGCGTGCTGGCGCGCCACCTTGCCGAGGCGCTCGAGGAGCCCACGCACCGGCTCTGGCAGCTGGACGTGGACCAGCTCTTCGGCCCGCACCTGCTGCTGGCGCAGGTGCTCTCGCTGCAGCCGGTGGGCGACCCGGCCGCCGTGTCGGCCGTGGTGGCCCGGCTGGAGGGCGTGGACGCCTGGTTGCGCGCCTGGGAGGCCGACGTGCGCGAGGGCCTGGAGGCCGGCCGCCTGCCGGCCCGCGTGGCCGTCGAGCGCGTGCTGGCCCAGCTCAAGGGCCTGGCGGCCGCCCCCGCAGCAGCCTCGCCCTTCGCGCAGCCGCTGGCCCGCCTGCCGGCCTCGCTGCGCGACGCCGACCGCGCGCAGGCCACCGACCGCGTGCACGGCGCCATCACGCGTGCCGTGGCGCCGGCGCTGGCGCGCATGGCCGGCTTCCTCGAGCGCGAGGTGCTGCCGCGCGCGCGCGCGTGCTGCCCGGCCTGTGCCACGTCGAGGGCGGCGCCGAGGCCTACCGCTGGCGGCTGCGCTCGCAGACCACCACCGAGCTCACGGCGCAGCAGGTGCACGACATCGGCCGCGAGGAGCTGGCCGGCAACCTGCGCGAGATCGAGGCCATCGCGCGCAGCGAGGGCCACGTGGGCGACGTGCGCTCGTTCCTCGCCGCGCTGGGCAAGGACGCACGCTTCCGCCTCGCCACGCGCGAGCAGATCCTGGAGCGCTACCGCGCCATCTGCGCGCGCATGCAGGCGCGCCTGCCCGAGGCCTTCGGCATCCTGCCGCGCCGGCCCTTCGTGGTGCAGCCCATCGAGGCCTACGCCGAGAAGGACGCGCCGGCGGCCTACTACCGGCCCGGCCCCGACAGCCGCCCCGACCCGGGCGTGTTCTACGCCAACACGCGCGACCCCGAGACCTGGCCGACCTACGACTTCGAGGCGCTGTGCTTCCACGAGGCCGTGCCGGGCCACCACCTGCAGGTGGCGCTGGCGCAGGAGCTCGAGGGCCTGCCCGCGCTGCGCCGCCACGGCGGCTTCACGGCCTACGTCGAGGGCTGGGCGCACTACACCGAGCGGCTGGCCGACGAGCTGGGCATGTACAGCTCGCCGCACGACCGCGCCGGCATGCTCACCGCGCAGGCCTGGCGCGCCGCGCGCCTCGTGGTGGACACGGGCCTGCACGCGCTGGGCTGGAGCCGCGAGCAGGCCGTCGAGCTGCTCGACAGCATCCGCGGCGGCTCGCCCGACGACGTGCGCAACGAGGTGGACCGCTACATCGTCTGGCCGGGGCAGGCGCTGTCCTACAAGATCGGCTCGCGCACCATCACCGAGGTGCGCGCGCGCGCCAGGGCGCGGCTGGGCGCGCGCTTCACGCTGGCCGGCTTCCACGACGAGGTGCTGCGCCACGGCGCGCTGCCGCTCTCGCTGCTGGACGAGGTGCTCGAGCGCTGGGAGCCGGCCGCGCGCTAGGCCTTGCGCGCCAGCCGCTGCACCGTGGCCCACGCGGCCTCGGGCACCGGCATGACGCTCAGGCGCGCCTGCACCAGCAGCTCCCAGCCCGCGCAGGCGCGCTCGGCGCGCAGGGCCGCCAGCGTCACGGGCACGGCCAGCGCCTTGCCGGGGGCGAGGTCCACGCAGGCCAGGCGCCCGGCCGTGTCGGTGGGATCGGGGTGCGGCGCGCCCACGACGCGCGCGCTGCCCACCACGGCCTTGACGTCGCCCGTGTGGTAGACGAGCACCTCGTCGCCGGCAGCCATCGCGCGCAGGTGCTTCTGCGCCAGCGCGTTCTTCACGCCCGTCCACGCCGTGCGGCCCTCGCGCACGAGGTCCTCGAAGGCGTAGGTGGACGGCTCGGTCTTGACCAGCCAGCGTGCCATGTCGGCTCCCACGGCCCCGCGCCGGCGCGCGGCGCGCCCCGGCGCACAGGGGCCCGTCAGCGCACCAGGGGCAGGATGTGCAGGTCGCCGGCCGTGCCCGGCGTGTCCTCGCCCACCTCCTCGCCCTCGGCCAGCTCCTCGTCGGGCTCGAAGAGGCCCGCCTCGGGCACGGTGAACACCTCCTCGGGGCGGGCGTCGGCCGGCACCTCGATCTCCAGCGGGCCCTCCAGCACCTGCAGCGTCACGCTGCTGCCCTTGAGCGCGTCGAACTGCACGCGGCGCAGCGGCAGCTCGACGAAGAGGTCGAGGTCCACCGCCCACGTGCGCGGGCCCATGGGCTCGCCCTGCCGGTACCAGCCCGGCTGCGTCTCCAGCCCGGCCTTGAAGCGCGCGTGCTGCTCGAAGAGGTCGTCGGCGTCGGCCAGCGCCTTGACGCCCGCGCGGTCCTCGATGTGGTGCTGCACCTCGTGCTCGAGGGTCTCCACCAGCTCGGCGTCCACGTCGAAGCGCGCGTCGCGCGCGGCCATCTCCGCGAACGAGCCGTAGTAGACGTGCACCGTGCTGCGGAAGGCCTCTTCCTGCGCCAGCGCCGAGAGCGGCGAGGTGGCGCACTCGCCCAGCAGCAGCACGTCAGGCAGCACGGGGTCTGGCTTGGCCTCGCGGTGCACGTCCACCGACTCGATGCCCTCGAGGAAGCGCCCGGGCATGGCGCGCACGATGGCCTGCGCGCGGGCCGAGAAGTCGTCGAA
>JBJTIJ010000041.1:0-2478 GCA_046094945.1 Planctomycetia bacterium
GCGTGCGCGCGCACGCAACGCCACGACTCTATCAACTCCCGTGCCACTCCTCCAAGCACCCTTTGCGCATGGCGTGGGCACGGGTCGGCTCTCACTTTGAGAAAATCCGTGCTGGCACGGCGTGTCCTGTTCTCAAATCGACGCGACGCGTGCGCGCGTCGCGCGGCGCTGCCCGCGCGGCGCACTGCGCGCGTGTGCGGGAGGACGTGCGCGTGGGCGACCGGCTGCTGATCGACCCGGCACTGGCGCCGGCGCTGCACGCCGCGGGCGTGGGCACGGCCGCGCAGCTGCTCGCGCTGGGCGGCGACGGCGAGGCGGCGCACGTCGTGCGCATGGTGGACCTGCCGGTGGCCGGCACGGTGGGCCGCTTCCACCTCAAGCGCTACGCCTACCCGACGTGGGCGCGCAGCCGCGGCCTGCTGGGACGCGGCACGCTGCTGGGCAGCGCGCCCTGCCTCAACGAGTTCCGCCGGCTGGCCGAGATGCGCGAGCACCAGGTGCCGGCGGTGCGGCCGGTGGTGGCGGCGGCGCGCACGCGCGGCGGCCGGCTGGTGGCGCACGCGCTGCTCACGGAGCACGTGCCCGGCACGCGTGACCTGCAGCAGCGCCTGCAGGACCCCGGCGACCCGCTGTGCCGCGACCGCCGGCTGCGCCGGCAGGTGGCCGTGATGCTGGGCAGCGTGCTGCACCGCATGCACGCCGCGGCGCTGGTGCACCGCGACCTCTACCCGCGCAACATCCTGCTGCGCGTGGACCCCGAGGGGCTGCACGAGCCGCGCCTGTGGCTGTGCGACTGCCGCCGTGCCGGCGCGCCCAGCTGGCGGCGCGGCACGTGGCACGACCTGGCCACGCTGGACGCCGACTGGCGCGGGCGCATGCCGCGCGGCGACCGGCTGGCCACGCTGCGGGCCTACCTCGCCGACGACGCCGACCTGGGCGAGGCCGTGCGCCGCGTGGCGCGCCTGCGGCCCGGCGTGCGCCTGCGGCCCTGGGCCTAGGCCGCGCCCGCGTGCCGGGCGGCGCGCGCCCCGGGCGGGCGGCAGCGAGGCCCGGCCGCCACGCAGCCTCCGCCGCCGCGCCACGGCCCGGGCGGCCGGCCGGGCCGCGGCACCTGTGTCCCCGCGCAGGTCTAGAGTCCGCGCCCCATGCTCGCCCTCCGCACCTGCTCGCTGCGTCGCTACCGCATCCAGGGCTCGCTGCCCGCGCCCGCCTCCGACGAGATGGCCAAGCGCCTGACCGACCGGCGCTTCCTGCCGCTGGCGGCGCGCGAGGAGCGCACCTACGGCTGGGTGACGGCCGACAACCTGCTGCTGACGCGCTTTGACGCCGACACGCTGCTGCGCGGCGAGCAGGTGGCGCTGGGCCTGCGCATCGACCGCCGGCGCATCAACGCGCGCCTGCTGCGCGCGCAGCTCGACCTGGAGGTGCGCGCCCGCGCGCGTGCCGCCGAGGACGGCGGCAGCCTGCGCCGGGTGTCGCGCGACGAGCGCAGCGAGCTGCGCCAGCAGCTGGCCGAGGAGCTGATGAAGCAGACCTCGCCCACGGTGGAGGCCTACACCGTGCTGCTGGACACGCGCCGGCGCGAGGCGCGCCTGCTGACGCTGTCGCGGCGCGCCCACGAGGCCTTCTGCGCGCTGTTCAGCGACACCTTCGAGGCGTCGCTGCTGCCGCTGACGCCCTTCCAGCGCGGCGTCGAGCTGCTGGAGGGCCGGGGCGCGCGCCCCGAGGCCCTGCACGCGCTCGAGCGCACCGTGTTCTGGGAGCCGGTGGGGGTGGGGGCCGAGGCGCCCGCCGGCCTGCCCGCCGACCGGAGGATCTCCTCGTGATCGCACCCTCCCGCACGCCGCCGCCCGGCGCCGAGGCCCGCGGGGGCCTGGACTTCCTCGGGCCCGAGTTCCTCACCTGGCTGTGGTGGCGCGCCACCGAGCAGCCCACCTTCACGCACCCCGACGGCACCGAGGTGTGCGTGCTCTTCGACGAGCACCTCGAGTTCCGCGGCGAGCGCTCGGCGGCCCGCAAGGCCGTGCTGCGCGCCGGCGTGCCCGGGGCCAGCGCCGAGGCGCGCGCGGCGCTGCGCAGCGGCAAGGTGCTGGTGGCGGCCCGCATCGTCATCGCCCGCGGCGAGGCCGAGCGGCGCGTCACGCTCAAGGCCGAGGACCTCGACTTCTCGGGCGTGAAGCTGCCCGCCCCCGAGCCGGGCCCGGCCCGCGAGCGGCTCGAGGCCCAGCTCGAGGCGCTCGAGACGCTCGAGGACGACCTCGACCTGTGCCTCTCCACCTTCCTGGCCGCGCGCATCTCCCCCGACTGGCCCGCCGAGGTCGCCCGCATCCGCACCTTCGTGGCCCAGCCCAGCGAGGACGAGCGCAGCTCCTCCCCCTCGCGCGCCCGCACCGAGGCCCGTACCGAGGCCAGCGCCTAGCCACCACGCCTCAGGAGCGCGCCTCGGGACCAAGCCGCGCGGCCCACCCGCGCCTGCCC
>JBJTIJ010000042.1:0-3638 GCA_046094945.1 Planctomycetia bacterium
AGAAGAGCCCGCTGTCGTTCGAGTCCTGGCTGTTCTGGTACGAGAACAACAAGGAGGACATCGAGCGGCTCAAGGAGGCCATCTACAGCCGCATGACGTCGGACAACCCGCTGGGCCAGCTGGGCGGCCAGCGCGAGGCCGGCGGCCAGGCCAGCGGTGCGCAGCAGGCCACCTCCACCAAGGTGCAGAGCGACATCATCCCCGCGCTGCTGTGGGCCATGGTGCCCGAGAACGCCGCCCACCAGGACGTGGAGTCGGCCTCCTACATCGCGCTGGCCAAGATGACCAAGGACCCGGCGCACATCGAGCGCCTGGTCAATGGCCTGTCGATCGACCCCAAGAAGAAGCGTGACCTGATCACGGTGGAGTCGGCCGCCCTCTCGCTGGGCCTGCTGCGCCGCGCCCGCCAGGCCGACCAGTTCTCGGCCACCGAGCTGGACAAGGTGCGCTCGGTGCTCTTCGAGACCATCGAGAACGACCAGCAGGACACCGGCCCGCGCGCCTTCGCGGCCATGTCGCTGGGCCTGCTGGGCGACCAGCCCACCGGCTCGGGCGACTACGCCGGCGACCTCGAGGCGGCGCGCAAGGCCACCACGGCCCGCATCTGGGGCCTGCTGGGCCGCGCGTGGAAGGACGAGAACATCCCCGTGGCGCTGCTGCTGGGCCTGGGCCAGCAGCCCAAGTCCAGCGTCACCGAGGAGATGATCTCCAAGCTCGCCGACGCCACCCTCAAGGGCAAGCTGGGCAACGAGCCCGTGAGCGACATCGTGCGCTCGTACTGCGCGCTGGCGCTGGGCCGCATCGGCGGGCCGGCCTCCATCGCCCCGCTGCGCACGGCGCTCACCGCCCGCACGGTGGACAAGCAGACGCAGCGCTCGGTGGCCATCGCGCTGGGCCTGCTGGGCCGCCTGGTGCCGGTGGACGCGCGCCTGGAGCTGGCCAAGGCCATCAAGGATGGCATGGAGAAGAACAGCGACAACAGCGTCAAGAACTTCGGCCTGATCAGCCTCGCCTACCTCGTCATCAAGGACGTGGAGGAGGGCCGCACCGACGTGCTCGACCAGGGCAAGGTGGGCGACTACCTGCTGCAGGTGGCCAAGGACGGCAACTTCATGCAGCGCCCCTTCGGCGCGCTGGCGCTGGGCCTCGTGGGCCGCAAGATCGGCGACACCACGCAGGTGAAGATGTACGAGGAGTTCCGCCAGGCCGCGCTCGTGACGCTGCGCGAGGGCCTCGAGAGCCAGAAGATGGACAAGCGCAGCCGTGCCGGCTTCGCCACCTCGCTGGGCATCATCAAGGACACCTTCAGCCGCAAGAACCTCGTCAAGATCGTCGCGGACGACAAGGAAGACAAGGAGCTGCGCGGCTACTCGGCCATCGCCATCGGCCTGATCGGCGGAGCGATGAACGAGGACGTGAAGAAGGCCCTCTACGGCGCGCTCGGCGAGCGCAGCAGCGAGGACATGCGCCAGCAGGTGGCGACCTCGCTGGGCCTGCTGATGGACCCCGGTGCCGTCAACGAGCTGCTCAAGGCCCTCAAGGACGCCGAGAGCCAGAACCTCAAGGGCCAGATCGTGCTGGCGCTCGCCCGCATCGGCGACGCCCGCGCCGTGGAGCCCATGGTGACGCTGCTCAAGGACAAGAAGGAGGGCGACCTCACCCGCGCGCTGGCCTGTGCCGGCCTGGGCGTGGTGGGCGACCTCGAGGACCTGCCCTCGCTCTCGCGCCTGAGCAAGGACATCAACTACCGCGCCTCGATCTTCTACGTCAACGAGATGCTGAGCATCCTCTAGGCGTACGTCCCACCCACCGGCGCGGGCCCGCCCGCGCCGCCTGCACGGCCGGCCCCCCGGGGCCGGCCGTGATCGTTTGCGGGGGCCGGCGTGCCGCATGCCGGCCCGCCGGCGGCCCGCGCGCCACCTGCCAGCCCGCCACGTGCGGGCCCGCCTTGCGCGCCCGGGCCAGCGCAGGCCACGCCGGCGCCCGCCGCTGCGGGCGCGGTGCGCCGCGGCGCCGCAGGCGGGCTAGGATCGCGGCCGGAGGTCGCCATGCCCATCCGCTCCGACTGGCTCGCCCCGCGCCGCGCCGACACCTGCCCCACGCAGATGCGCTACGCGCGCGACGGCCGCATCACCGAGGAGATGCGCTTCGTGGCGCAGCGCGAGGGGCTGGACCCGGAGGCGGTGCGCGCCGAGGTGGCCCGCGGCCGCATGGTGATCCCGGCCAACACCAACCACCCCGAGCTGGAGCCGATGGCCATCGGCATCGCGGCCCGCTGCAAGATCAACGCCAACATCGGCAACTCGGCCGTGGTGGGCGACATCCAGGGCGAGCTCTCCAAGCTGGGCGTGTGCATCAAGCACGGGGCCGACACCGTGATGGACCTCAGCACGGGCAAGAACATCCCCGCCATCCGCGAGGCCATCCTGCGCGCCTCGCCGGTGCCGATCGGCACCGTGCCGATCTACGAGGCCATCGAGGAGGTGGACCGCCCGCTGGACCTGACGTGGGAGGGCTTCAAGCGCGTCATCGAGCGCCAGGCCCGGCAGGGCGTCGACTACATGACGCTGCACGCCGGCATCCTGCTCGAGCACCTGCCCCACGTGGCCGGGCGCATCACGGGCATCGTCTCGCGCGGCGGCTCGCTGATGGCGCAGTGGATGCTCCACCACCGCAAGCAGAACCCGCTCTACGAGAACTACGACGAGCTGCTCGAGATCCTGCGCGCGCACGACGTCACCATCTCGCTGGGCGACAGCCTGCGCCCGGGCTGCCTGCACGACGCCAGCGACAAGGCCCAGTTCGCCGAGCTCGACACGCTCGGCGAGCTCACGCGCCGCGCCTGGGAGCGCGACGTGCAGGTGATGGTCGAGGGCCCGGGCCACGTGCCGCTCGACCAGGTGGGCCCCAACGTCGAGCGCCAGATGCGCGTGTGCAGCGAGGCGCCCTTCTACGTGCTGGGCCCGCTGGTGACCGACATCGCGCCGGGCTACGACCACATCACCAGCGCCATCGGCGCGGCCGTGGCCGGCTGGCACGGCGCCGCCATGCTGTGCTACGTGACGCCCAAGGAGCACCTGGGCCTGCCCACGGCCGAGGACGTGCACCAGGGCATCATCGCCTACAAGATCGCGGCGCACGCCGGAGACGTCGCGCGGGGGATCGACGGCGCGCGCCAGTGGGACGACGACCTCTCGCGGGCGCGTGCCGCGCTCAACTGGCCGAGACAGTTCGAACTCGCGTTCGACGGGGAGACCGCGCGCGCCCTCCACGACGAGGACCTCGAGGTCGACACCGACTTCTGCGCGATGTGCGGGCACGACTGGTGCAGCATGCGCATTTCGAAGGAGATCGTGGAGTTCGCGAGCGGCAAGGATCCCGGGTTCCAGCCCGGCCGGCGCTCCGCGCGCAGTCCCGGGATCGGCCCCGAGGGCGCCGACCTGCTCGCACGGCGGGGGGCCACCCTGCCGGTCGTCGACAGCAAGCACGCCTGCCACAGCGACGTGACCCCCGACGCGGAGAACGCCCGCTCGATCCAGGACGCGACCGGGGCCTGACCGCTCAGCGCGGGGGACCGGCGGCCCGGGCGCGTGCCCGCCGGGCCGCGCGCACTGCCGAGGCGCCGAGCCAGCAAGCGC
>JBJTIJ010000043.1:0-6925 GCA_046094945.1 Planctomycetia bacterium
GGTCACCTCCGGGGGGTGAGGCTAGGCCCGGCCGGCCGGCGCCGTCAAGGCCTCCGCAGCCGGCGGCAGGCGCCGGCACGAATCGCAAAAAGCGCGCGCCGGTGGGCTGGGCACCTGCTAGCGTGAATTCGTCTTGGCGGAGCCTCCCCAAGGCCAGCCGCCGAGATGCTCGCACCGCCGGGTGCGAGCCCCGCGTCTCCCGGGCGCTGCCCGGACTCGAAAGGAGGTGATCCGATGGGTAGTTGTCGTGTCGCTGGAGGGCCGTCCTTCTAGGACCGCCGACGGGCCGACCTGTCGAACGGCCTTTCGAAGACACATCGGGGCGGGACGCGAGGCACGACCTCCGTCCCGCCCCACCTCATTTCAGGGCTGCGCGGGTGCAGGGCTGCGCAGGTGCAGCAGCGCGCCGGCGTGCGGGCCGCGCGCGCTCAGGGCCGCGTGAGCGTGACGTAGACCACCCGGCCGTCGGTGCGCAGCGCCACGTCGAGCGGGCCGGGGCCCAGTGCCGAGAGCAGGCCCCCGGTCTGGAGCGCCGGCCCCAGCAGGGAGAGGGCCGTGCTGGCGCCCAGCCGCAGCTGTGCCAGCAGCACGCGGCCAGCCGGCTGGGCCGCCGCAGCCCCGGTGGCGCGCGGCTGGGCCGGCGGCCCGCCGGAGCGCGCGCGCTGGGCGGCCTCGGGGCCCAGCCACAGCGTGCCGTCGCTGCCCAGCGCCTCGGCTGCGCGGGCCCCGCTGGGCGCCGTGGCCGGCAGCGTGGCGGCCAGCAGCGGGCGCAGCAGCAGCGCGTGCAGCGCGTGCTGCGCCGGCGGGCTGCGCAGCGCCAGCGTCCAGGCCGGCGAGCCAAGGCCCTCGAAGGCACAGGCCTCCAGGCCCTCGCCAGCGGGGGCCGAGGCGAGGCCGCTGACGAGGCCCTCGGGCAGGGCGGCACCGCAGGCCTCCAGCAGGCATGCCAGCGCGTGCACGCCGGCGGCCTGCGGCACGGCCAGCCACGCGCTGGGCTGCGTGGGGCGCGTGCCGCCGTCACCCACGGCCGGGGCCTCCAGCGCCTGCGGTGCTGACGCGCCGGGCTGCACTGCGCCTGCCAGCGCCGCCAGCAGCGCAGGATCGCGCGGCAGCAGCTCGGCCTCGATGCGTGCCGGGGCGAGCCACGCCCACAGGCGGGCCTCCTGCCACGCCTGCTTCACGCGCGGCAGGCGCCCGGAGGGGTAGGCCAGCGTGCGCTGCCCCGTGGCCGGGTCGACACGCACCTCGGCCTGTGCCGGCGTGCCGCCCAGCGCCTCGACGATGCCGCGCCAGGGCGGCTCGCGCCCCTGCGCCAGCGTGAGGTCCACCGCGCCGGGCACGTCCAGCGCCAGGCCGAAGTCCTCGCCGCGGTCCGGCAGCGTGAGGCCGCCGCCGCCCAGCCGGCGCACGGCGTCGCGGTCGTAGGCCAGCGCGGCCCACGGGCCGCGCACCGCCAGGTGCTTGGCGTAGCGGCGCAGCGCACGGCTCTCGTCGAGCGCGCCGTCGCGCAGGTCGTAGCGCGCGCGCAGGGCGTCGCCGTCGGAAAGCGGCAGGATCAGCAGGCTGGGGTCGGGGCGCTCGTCGCGCGGCAGCAGCACCCAGTGGAAGCAGCCGGAGCGGTCCACGCCCGGCAGCCCGGGCACGTTGTGGCGGTCGCCGAGGTCCTCGCTGGGGCGTGCGTCGGGCGCGCGGCCGAAGCACCACAGGCGGTCGAGCGTGGCCATGCCGCGGTAGCGGGCCGTCACCACGGCCCCGGGCGGCACCACGTCGGCCAGCGTGGGCACGGGCGCGAGGCGCGGCGCCAGCCCGGCGTAGGCCAGCGCGGCCAGCAGCGGCAGCAGGGGCCAGGCACGGGCGAGGAGGCGCAGCATCGAGGCCCAGCCTACCCGCGCGCGCTGGCGGCAGGCGCCCGCCGGCGCGGGCAGCCGGCGCGTGCAGGCTGCAGGGCCGGCGGGCTGCGGCTGCGCGCACGACGGCCGGGCGTGCCACGCGGGCCCGGGCTGGTGGCAAGGTAGGGGCATGGCCCCTCCCGGACTCCAGCAGCTGCGCGAGCGCCACGACGCCGTGCTGGTGGACCTCGACGGCACGCTGCTGGACGGCCGCGGCCACCTGACGGCGCGCACGGTGGCCGCCGTGCGCCTGCTGGAGCAGGCCGGCCTGCGCGTGCTGGTGTGCACGGGCCGCAGCATCGCCGGCGCGCGGCGCATCCACCGCGACCTGGGCCTCTCGACGCCCGTGGTGGCCTACAACGGCAGCTGGATCGGGCCGCTGGACGGCCAGCCGGTGGTGTTCCACCCGATCCACGCCGAGCACCTCGCGCACCTCGAGGCGGCCGAGCAGCGCGCGGCCTTCACCTTCCGCCACCACGGCGAGTCGAAGTTCACGCGCGCCACGGGCCACGCCCACCACCAGCGCGTGGCCTCGTGGTACGAGAACGTGGTGCACGTGCCGGAGGGCACGCCGCTGCCCGGCGGCGAGCTGCTGCGCGTGAGCCTGTTCTACGACTCGGCCGAGCAGGGCGAGGAGGCGTGGGACGCGCTGGCGCAGGCTGCGCGCGCGCACCTGCACCGCGAGACCTTCCCGCTGGCCATGTTCCCCGACTTCACCGACTCGCACCTGGTGCTGTGCGAGGTGCAGCGCAAGGGCCGCGGCAAGGCGGCCGGGCTCGACTTCCTGCACGAGCACCACGGCATCCCGCCGCAGCGCGTGGTGGCGGTGGGCGACCAGACCAACGACATCCCGATGCTGCGCGAGGCCGGGCTGGCGGTGGCCATGGGCAACGCGGTGCGGCCGCTGCGCGAGCTGGCGCACCTGGTCATCGGCCACCATGCCGAGGAAGGCTTCGCGGCCTGGGTGGAGGCGGGCGCGCCGCACCCGGAGCCCACGCCCGGGCTGGTGTTCCCGGGCGCGGTGGACGCGCCCGTGCGCCCGGCAGGCACGCCGTGACGCTGGCGCTGGTGCCGCGTGCGGCCGGCGCCGGCGCGGGGCCCGCCGCGCTGGCCGCGCTGGCGCGCGAGGCCGGCATCCCGCAGCTCGTGCTCGACGACCCGCCGGCCGTGGCCGCGCAGTGGCGCGAGCCGCTCAAGGCCGCGGGCGTGAGCGTCGTGGCCTTGCGCCTCGCGCAGCAGGGCGCGCCCGGCGAGGGTGCGCTGGCGCTGGCCGGCGCGCTGCGCGTGGAGCGCGTGGTGGTGGGGGGCGGCAGCCTGGCCACCCCGCCGGGCCTCACGGTCGAGGCCGGGGCCGCGGCGCGCGAGGCCCAGCGCCTGCGCGTGCGCGAGCGGCAGGTGGAGGCGCTGGCACGCGCGCTGCACGCGCCGGTGGGCGCGGGCGTTCCCCTGGCCGTGCGCCACGCGCAGGTGGCCAGCGACCTGCTGCGGCTGGAAGAGGTGGGCTGGCTGCTGGATGCGCTGCCGCGCCTGACGCTGTGGCTGGACCCGGCGCGCCTGCTGGCCGCCAGCCGCGAGGGCTGGGAGGCGGGCCCGCTGGCGTGGGCCGACCGGCTGGCAGGCCGCGTGGCCGGCGTCTCGGTGCACGGCCTGGGCAGCGACGGGCGGGGGCACGCCCATCCCGAGGATGACGGGCCCCCGTGGGGTACGCTCGCCTCCACCTTGCCGCGGCGCGTGCCCTGGGCGCTGGACCTCTCCAGCCGGCTGGAGGCGCGCGACGTGGCCGAGGCACGGCGCTTCCTCGAGGCGCTGTTCGCGGCGCCAGGCTAGGCATCCGGAGGACGGCTCATGGGCGGCGGTCACGCACACGACGGGCACGGGCACGGCCACGACAGCCACGCTGCGGCCGATGCCGGCCACGGCGCCCACGGCGGCGAGATCCCGCCGGCTCCCGAGGTGCGCAGCATCACGCCGGCGCCCGAGGACTTCGTGAAGCTGCCCGGCGCGCGCGCGCTGGCCTGGCCGCTGACCTGGCTGGTGGTGGCCTTCCTGGGCATGGTGGCGCTGCTGGCCAGCGGCTGGGAGCTGCACAACATGGACGACCACGGCGGCGAGCACGGCGCCGGCCATGGCAGCGCGCACGAGGCGCCGGCCGCTGCCGGCGAGCAGCCGGGCCGCTAGGCCGGCGTCACGCCCGACCGGCTGCGGCCGGGCCGGACGGATCGCGACGGCCTGTACGCGCGGCCCTGCGTGCGGGCCGGCGTGCGCTGTTGACGTGTGCCGGCGACGTGTGCCGGTGACGTGCGCGCTGGACCGCTGCGCTCGCGCTCAGATGTCGCGCGCGAGGCGGAAGCCCGTGCTGGGGTGGCGCTCGTCGGCCTTCTGCACGCGCACGAGGCCCGAGGCTGCGTCGCTGGGCGCATCGCCCAGCCCGCCGCCCTTGACCAGCATGGCGCCCGAGGGCACGCCACCCTCGACGGGCTCGACCAGCTCGCGTGCGTTGCCCAGCAGGCCCTGCACGCCGTGCGGGCCCACGTCGGAGGGATGCGTGCCCACCGGCGCGAAGGCGCCCTGGAAGACGCCGTCGGAGAGCGTGCCGTCGCGCCCGCCGGGCAGGCGCCAGCCGCTGGCGGCGCCGGCGGCCAGCATCCACTCGGCCTCGCTGGCCACGCGCACCGTGGCCCCGTCGCGCTTGGAGCGCCAGGCCGCGTAGGCGCGCGCATCCTGCGGGCGCACGCCCACCACGGGCAGTGCCTCGCCGCCGCGCACCAGCGAGGGCCGGCCGCCCGAGGGGTCGCGCACGAAGCCCACGCTGGGCATGCGCTGCTGGGCCTCGCTGTCGGTGAGCGTGGCCAGCCACTGGGCGTAGTCGCTGTTGCTCACCTCGGTGCGCGCCATGAGGAAGGAGCGCACGCTGGTGGGGGCGGCCGAGGGCTCGGCGTAGGGCGCCTCGCGCACGCGCAGCGCGCCGCCCACCACCAGCACCATGCCCTCGGGCACCTGCGCCGGGGCCAGCGGCACCTCGAGCGTGGCGGCGGGCGCCTCGCGCGTGGCCACCACGCCCTCCTTGCGCACCACGAAGGGCAGGCGCAGCGGCAGGCGCACGCGCTCGCGCAGGGCCTCGCCCTCGCGCACGGCACCGATCACGGTCCAGTCGCCGGGCGGCAGCATGTTGTCGTCGCCCACCTTCAGGTCGAGCCGCTCGCGTCCCAGCGGGCCCTGGCGGTCGGCCATCCACGCGTCGTAGCCGGCCGGCGCGGCCAGCCGCACGCGGCTGGCGGCCACGCGCTGCGACTGGTAGGCCAGCTGCTCGAGCAGCGAGTCGCGCGCCGCGCCCGAGGGCTCCTCGGCGATGCGCTGGCGCAGGCCCTCGACGCGCTGGGCCAGCACGCGGTGCAGGCGCGCGGCCTCGGCGCCCACGGCCACCTCGCCCTCCACCTGCGCGGTGTCCACCTCGCGCTTGAGCGAGGCCAGCGAGGACTGCAGCGTGGCCACCGTGTCGGCGCTGCTGGACTGCAGGATGCGGTTGTAGCTGCCGCCCACCAGCAGGCCCAGCACGAGGCCCGCGGCGCCCGCGGCCAGCGGCACCCACGAGTGGCGGATGGCGCGCCTGGCGCTGTCCACGGCCGCGTCCTTGCCGCCGGCCTCGGCCAGCGCGCGCACGCGCGCGCCCTCCAGCCACGAGGTGAGCTCGCCGGCCACCTGCCGCACGTTGACGTAGCGGTCGCCGGGCTCCACCGACATGGCCTTGCGCACCACGGCGGCCAGCGCGCTGGGCGTGCTGGCGGGCAGCGGCTGGTAGCGCCCCTCGCGCGCGTCGCGGAACATGTCGTCGAGCGTGCGCAGGCCCGGGTCCTGCAGGCGCGCCAGCTTCTCGTCGGCCAGCTCGACGCGCTTGTCGTTCTCCTCGGCCAGTGCCACGTCGCGCGCCTGCTTGAGCGCCTCGATGCGGCCCTTGAGCTCGGCGCGCGTGATGCCGGTGGCGGGCGCGATGGGCGGCTCGCCCGTGACGCAGAAGTGCAGCAGGGCGCCCAGGCCCCACACGTCGGTGCGCGGGCCCACCGTGCCACGGGCCTGCTCGGGGGCCAGGAAGCGCGGCGTGCCCACGATGCCGGCGTCCTCGGCCGTGGGCGAGACCACCACGCCGCCGGAGATCTTGCCGCCCGTGTCCAGCACGCTGCAGATGCCGAAGTCGATCAGGTAGGGGCGCAACGTGCGCGAGTCCACCAGCACGTTGTCGGGCTTGAGGTCGCGGTGGATGACGCCGTTCTCGATGTTGGCAACGTAGAGGCCCTCGGCCACCGGCACGATGACGTCGGTGACCAGCTTCTCGAGCTGGCCCAGCGGGGCCAGCGTGGCGTAGCGGGCCAGCGTGCCGCGCTCGCGCCGCTGCACGATGTCGCTGAGCGTGAAGGGCTTGTAGAGCAGCTCCATCGTGAAGTAGGGGCGGCCGTCGGGCAGCTGGCCGCGGTCGAACACCGGCATGATGTGCGGGTGGCGGATGTTGGCCTGCACCTCGATCTCGCGCACGAAGCGCTGGCGCATGCCCTCGCTGACGTCCTTGAGCAGCACCTTGAGCGCCACGCTGCGGTTCGTGGTGGGGTCGAAGGCGCGGTAGACGGTGCCCGTGCCGCCCTGGCCCACCACCTCCTCGATGCGGTAGCGGCCCAGCTCGGCGCCGGGGGCGAACTCGGCCTGCACCTCCGGCGCCTCGTCGCGCGCCTTGGCCTCGTCCTGGCGCTTCTCGCGCGCACTCTTGGGCGCGGCGGGCTTGGGGGCGACCGGCTTGGGAGCGCCGGCCTTGGTCGCGTCCGGGCCACTCTCCTTGGCACTGGCCTTGGCGCTGTCCTTGGGCGCGTCCTTGGGCGCCGCCTTCGGCGCCGGCTTGGGCGCCTCCTGCCCCGGGGCCGGCTTGCCCGCCTCGGCCAGCACGCAGGTGGGCGCGCCCTGCGCGTCCACGCCCACGGCAAGGGTCTTGCCGCAGCCCTTGCAGGCCGTCTTGAGCGTGACGCCGGGCGTGGCAGCCAGGCTGGAGAGGT
>JBJTIJ010000044.1:0-18655 GCA_046094945.1 Planctomycetia bacterium
CATGCAGGCCGCGGCGCGCCGCTTCGGCCGGCCGCAGGCGGCGGCTGCGGTGGCCGACGACGTGGCCGCGCGGCTGGCGGGCAGGACGGCTGCAGGACCGGCCGCAGGGCCCGGCGGCTCGCGCCCCTGAGGGCAGCGGCCCGGGCAGGCTCGCCTCGGATGCGAACAAGACACAAACTTCGTGCCGCGGAGGGCTGCTTCTGGCCTCGGCGCGCGCTTGGGAAGCGACCGCCGGCTGGCCGATAGGGGAGCGTGGCAGCCTCCCCCGACCCCTCGCAGGCGTTGCACCCTAAGGCCGGGCTGCCGCCGCTGGCGGCGCCGCAGGGCCTGCCGGGCGTGCAGGGCACGCAGGGCCTCGCGGGCCACGTGCGGGCCGTGCTCTCCGAGGACGTGCCGCTGACGGGCCGCGAGCCGTTGCTGGGCCGCTTGAGGCTGCGCCTGCGCACGCGCCCGGGCATGGGCTGGCTGGGCCTGTGCGCCCCGCGCGGGGCGGGCGTCTCGCGCCTGCTTTGCGAGATGCTCGCGGAGGCGCGGGCCGCCGGCAGCCCGGCCTTCGCCGTGGCGCCGGCCGAGGCCGGCCACGCGCGCGGCGAGCCGCTGCGCCGCGGGCTGGCCGCCGGCCTGCGCCGCACGCCGCCGGCTGCGCTCGTCGAGGCCCTGGCGCCCGTGGTGCCGCTGGGCCAGGCCAGCGCCCGTGCGCTGGTGGACTGGCTCGCCGCCGGCCCGCTGGCGGCGGCGGCGTTGCTGCCCCCGCGCAGCGTGCTGGTGGCGGCCGTGGAGGCGCTGGCGCGCGGCGGGCTGGTGTGCGCCGACGACTGGGCGCAGCTCGACGAGCTCACGCGCGACGTGCTGGCGGCGGCCGCCGCGGCCCAGCAGGTGTCGGTGCTGGCCGGCCGTGTCGAGGCCGCGCCCGGCGACACGCTGCCGGGCCCGGTGTGGGCACTGGAGCCGCTGGGCGAGTCGCAGCTCGAGCTGCTGCTGCGCCGCTGGCTGCACGCGGCCGTGGCGGCCCGCCGCCTGGCGCCCGACCTGCTCAAGGCCAGCGAGGGCTGGCCGGGCCGCGCCGTGGCGCTGGTGCACGCGCTGGCCGCGCAGGGCGTGCTGGTGCCCGACGGCAAGGGCCTGCGCCTGGCGCAGTGGCCGGCACCCTGGCCCGCGCTGCCCGATCCCTCGGACGCGCTGCTGCAGCGCCTGCGCGAGGAAGCGGCCGGCGGCTGGCGCGTGGTGGAGACCGCCACGCTGCTGAGCGAGCCCGTGGAGGCCGACCTGCTCTCCGACGCCTCGGGCGTCAAGCGCAGCGTGGTGGACGCGCTGCTGGGCACCCTGTGCACGGCGCGCTCGGGCCACGCGCCGGGCTGCGTGCTGGGCGACCCGGCGCTGCGCGCCCTGCTGCGCGCGCGCATGCCGGCCACGCGCCGGGGCCCGCTGGTGGAGCGCATGGCGCGTGCCTGCGGCCGCCGGGCAGGCACCAGCCTGCGCGGCGCCGGCGAGGCGCTGGGCCGGCTCGAGGCGCTGGTCGAGGGCGGCAGCGCCAGCGACCTGGCGTGGGTGATCCCCGCCGCGCTGGGCGCGCTGCCCGCGCGCGCCGTGCAGGCGCCCGCCGTGGCCGAGCTGCTGGCGCGCGCCACGCGCCGCCTCGTGGACCTCGACGCGCGCCCGCCGGCGAGCCTGCTGCTGGGCGTGGCGCAGCGCCTG
This sequence comes from Planctomycetia bacterium, assembly GCA_046094945.1. Classification (GTDB taxonomy): domain Bacteria; phylum Planctomycetota; class PLA2; order PLA2; family JAEUHO01; genus CAXQZU01. The sequence goes on from JBJTIJ010000044.1 coordinate 1,696, forward strand.
GCCGAGGCCGGCCACGGCACGACGGCGCTGGGCCTGCTGGCGCACGCGGCACTGCCGGCAGGCGGGTCGCAGGCCGTCGATGCGCACGCCGTGGATGCGCACGGAGCGGATGCGCTCGCGGTGGATGGGCACGCGGTGGATGGGCACGCGGTGGAGGCGCTGCTGCTGCGCGCGCAGCACGCCGAGCCGGGCCCGGCGGCCGAGGCCGCACGCACGCTGGAGGCGCGCCTGGCTGCCGGCGGCCTCGAGGCCGGCCTGCTCCACCGCGCCTGGCGCGCGCTGGCGGCGCGCGGGGGCGCGCCCGAGCGCGAGCAGCGCCTGGCCTTGCGCGCGGCGCTGGCCAGCTTGCCGCCCGGCGACGGCGGGGCCGAGGCCGCGCTGCGCCTGGCGCTGGCCGACCGGGCGCTGGCGCGCGGGCGCACGCGCGCTGCGCTGGCGCACCGGCGCCGTGCGGCGCTGCTGCTGGAGGCACGCGGCGCGCTGGCCGAGGCGCAGCCGCTGTGGCTGCACGTGGGCGAGGCGCAGCAGCGCCTCGGGCGCGAGGCGGCCGCCTGCACCTCCTTCGAGGCGGCCGTGCGTGCCGCGGCGCTGCTGGGCGAGCGCGAGGCCGAGGCCCGCGGGCGCCTGGCGCTGGCGCAGCTGCTGCTGGGGCGCGCGCGCCCCGACGAGGCCGTGCGCCAGCTCGAGCCGGCGCTGGCGCGGGTGCAGGGCCTGCCGGGCGAGGCCGCGCGCGAGCTGTGCGCCCGCCTGCACGTGAGCCTCGCGCACGCCCATGCCGGCCGCGGCGACGCCGTGCGCGAGCGCGAGCACGCGGCGCGGGCCCATGGCCTGGGCGTGGCGGGCGACACGGGCCTGCTGGCCGAGGCGGCCCACCTCGTGGCCAGCCTGCGCGCCGGCGTGCGCAGCGCCGCCCCGGCGCTGGAGTCGTGCGTGCAGCGGCTGCGCGCGGCCGGGCTGGCGCAGCTGGCGGCCAGCGCCGCGCACGCGCTGCTGGACGCGCGGCTGCGCGCGGGCGACGTCGAGGGCGCCGAGCGCCTCGCCTCGCACGACCTGCACCCGCGCGCGCGCCTGGCGCAGGCGCGGGCCGTGTGCATCCGGGGCCACCGCGAGCTGGGCATGCGCCTGCTGGAGGCGCTGGGCCGCGATGCCGGCGTGCCCACCGACCTGCGCGCCGAGGCCTTCGCGCGGCTGGCCGAGCTGCAGGCGCAGCAGGCGGCGCACGCCGACGCACGCGCCACGGCGCACTCGGCCGAGGCGCTGCTGGCCCAGCCGCACCGCAACCGCGCCGAGGACGCGCGCACGCACCGCGCGCTGGCGCGCACCTTCCGCGAGGTGGGCGAGCCTGCCCGCCAGGCGCTGCACAGCGCCGCCGCGCGCGTGGCGCTGCGCGTGCCGCCGCCCAGCGCGCGGGGCGGGGGCGAGCGCAAGTCGCTGCTGCGGGCGCGCCTGGAGCGCGACCCGCAGCCGCCGGCCCCCGGCCGCGGCCCGCAGCCGGCCGTCGAGCGCCGCAAGGCCTAGCGCGCCGACCCGCGACCTGGGGACCGGGACCTGCCGACCGCGGCCTGCCGACCGGTGCCTGCCACCGGGCGCATGGCGCCCGGGGCCTGCGGGCGGGGCCGTGACGCCGCAGGCCCGCACGGTGTACGCTAGGCCCATGCCCCTCGGCGCCGTCCCCGCTGCTGCCCACGTGCGCCGCCGGCCTGTCCGCGTGCCGCTGCTGCTGCTGCTCCCAGGGCTGCTGCTGGGGCTGCTGCTGCCGTGCGGGGCGCTGGCCCGCGCGCCGGCGGCGTGGGCCGAGATGCCCGGCGCGCTGCAGCCGGCGCCGGTGCCCGCCGGCGGCGCGGCCGTGCAGCCCCTGCGCCCGCGGCCGGCGGCCCCGCCGCAGGCGCCCGTGCCCGCAGCGGTGGGCCGCGTGGCCGCCCCGGCGCGCGTGCTGCCCGGCCTCCCCGGCGGGCGCCGTGGCCCGGTGGAGGTGCGCGACGAGTGGCTGCTGGCGCAGCCGCGCCTGACGCTGCCGGCGCTCTCGCCCGACCCGCTGGGCCGCGGCCGCTGGCGCGCGCGCGTGGCCGTCAACCGCGGCAACGACTTCGGCTGGGCCCAGACGCAGGCCGGCGAGCTGCCCGAGGGCGGCGACCGGCGCTTCCTCGTGGACGGCGAGCACCAGACCACCGAGGCCAGCCTGCGCTACGGCCTCTGCTCGACGCTGGACGTGGCCGTGCGCGTGCCGCTGCACTGGCGCGGCGGCGGCTTCATGGACAGCTTCATCGACACCTTCCACGAGGCCTTCGCCTGGGCCGGCTTCCTGGACAACGACCGGCCGGCCTTCGACCTCGACCGCCACCGCATCGAGGGGCGCGACGACGCGGGCGTGCCCTTCTCGTGGAGCGAGGAGACCGGCGTGGGGCTGGGCCGCGTGGAGCTGGCCACGCACTGGGCCTTCGCGGGCGCGCAACCCGGCGCCGCGCGCACCTTCGCGCTGGTGGGGCGCCTGACGCTGCCCACGGCCAGCGGGCCCTTCGAGGCCGAGGGCCTCGAGGCGGGCCTGCAGGCGCTGTGCGCCCTGCGCCTGCGGCGCAACCTCGACCTCTACGTGGGCGTGGGCGGCACGTGGTTCGGCGAGCCCGGACTGGGCGGCGTCACCTACGAGCGCACGCGCGCCATGGGCTTCGTGGCGCTGGAGTGGCGCCCGGCCGCCACGTGGAGCCTGCTGGTGGAGGTGAACGGCGCCAGCCGGCTGGTGACGAGCATCGCCCTCTACCCGGCGTTGCAGACCTACGTGAACCTCGCCGCGCGCGTGGACCTCGGCCGCTGCTGGCAGTGGGAGGTGGGCTGCACCGAGAACATCACCGACCAGCAGGCCACGACCGACTTCGGCGCCTTCACGGGCCTCGTGGCCCGCTTCTAGCGCGTCGCCGTCCCGGCGGCGGCGCCGGTCGGCTAGAGTGCGCGGCCATGCGCCTCGTCTGCGCCAACGGCGACCCGCTCTGGCTGGGCTACGGCATGAACGTGCACCCCGGCGGCTCGGCCGCGGTGCTCGAGCAGGCGCTGGAGCAGGTGGTGGAGCCGCTGCGCCGGCGCCTGTGCTGGCCTGCGCCCTTCGGGCTGGCGCTGCGGCTGGATGCGGCCGGCGCGCGCGAGCTGCTGGATGACCCGGCGCGGCTGGGCGCGCTCGGCCAGCGGCTGGCGCAGGCGGGGCTGGTGCCCTTCACGGTCAACGGCTTCGTGCTGGGCCGCTTCCACGGCGCGGGCGTGAAGGACAGCGTCTACCGGCCCTCGTGGCGCGAGGCCGAGCGCGAGGAGGCCACGCTGGCCATCGCCGAGGTGCTGGCGCGCCGGCGCGGCCCCGGCCACGCAGCGAGCCTGTCGAGCGCGCCGGGCACCTGGCGCGGCTGGGGCGAGCCCGCGGGCGAGGCGGGGCGCGAGATGGCGGCGCGCCTGGCCCGCACGGCGCGCCGGCTCTCCGAGCTGGAGGCGCGCACCGGCACGCGCGTGGTGCTGGCGCTGGAGCCCGAGCCCGGCTGCAGCCTGGACACGGTGGACGACGTGCTGGCCTTCTTCGGCGGGCCGCTGGCGCGCGCGCTGGGCGAGGACGCCGCCGCGCGCCGCCACCTGGGCGTGTGCTACGACGCCTGCCACCAGGCGGTGATGTGGGAGGACGGGCCCGCGGGCCTGGCGCGCCTGTCGGCCGCCGGCATCCCGGTGGCCAAGGTGCAGGCCTCGTGCGCGCTCGAGCTGGCCGACCCGCGCGACCCCGCGGGGCGCGCCGCGCTCGCGCGCTTCGCCGAGCCCACGTGGCTGCACCAGGCCAGCACGCGCGACGCCTCCGGCCGCGTGCACCTGCTGGCCGACCTGCCGCAGGCGCTGGCCGCGGGGCAGGCGCCGTGGACGGGCCCGCACCCGTGGCGCACGCACTTCCACGTGCCGGTGTTCCGCGAGCGCGCCGTGGCGCCGCTGGCCACCACGCAGCCGCACCTCGCCGCCGTGCTGGCGCGCGTGGCCGCCGGCGGCGTCACCTCCCACCTCGAGGTGGAGACCTACACGTGGGAGGCGCTGCCCGAGGAAGAGCGGCGCGCCGGCTCGGGCAGCGACCTCGTCGAGGCGCTGGCGCGCGAGCTGGCCTGGACGCGGGCCACGCTCGAGGCGCACGGCGCACGCGCGGCGGCGGGAGGTGCGTGATGGGGGAGGCCGAGGTGCTCGACACGCTGCTGGTGGTGGTGAGCGACCGCGCCGCGGCGGGCACGCGGCCCGACGCCACCGCGGCCCTGCTGCGGCCGGCGCTGGCCGCGGCCGGCTTCGCGCTCTGCGAGGTGGTGGTGGTGCCCGACGAGCGGCCCGCCATCGCGCAGGCCATCCGCGCCGGCGCGGCGCGCGCGGCGCTGGTGCTGACCACCGGCGGCACCGGCGTGGCGCCGCGCGACGTCACGCCCGAGGCCACGCGCGACGTGCTGGAGGCCGAGGTGCCGGGCCTGGGCGAGGAGATGCGCCGCCAGAGCGTGGCGCGCCAGCCCAAGGCGCTGGGCAGCCGTGCGCTGGGCGGCGTGCTGGGCCGCAGCGTGGTGCTCAACCTGCCGGGCCGCCCCGAGGGCGCGTTGGAGTGCTTCGGCTACGTCGCCGGCGTGCTGCGCCACCTGTGCGCCCTGCGCCGCGGCCCGGTGAGCGATGCCAGCCACCTGCCGCCGGGGGCCTGAGGCCAAGGCGCCGCGGGGCACGCAGGGCGCCGGTAGGATCGGCAGCCTCGCCCGGAGGCATCCCATGCCCGCCCTGTCCCCGCGCCGCCTCGCCCTCGCCGGCGCCCTCGCCCTGCTGGCGCTCACGGGCGCCTGCGGCACGGGCGGCTCCTCCTCGACGGTGACGGAGTTCTTCTTCCAGGCGGTGGGCCCGCAGGGCGGCATCGCCCGCGGCGGGCCGGTGACGGTGGTGTTCCCCGCCGGCGCCCTGGCCGAGGCGACCGCCGTGGTCGTGCAGCCCGATGCCGTGCTGCTGGCCATCACCCAGCCCAGCGCCACGCCATGCACCTACGGCTACGCGGGCCCGTCGTACTGCGTGGGGCCCATCGACCTGCAGCTGCTGGTGCCGGGCACGCTGGTGCTGCGCTACGAGCTGGCCGACCTGCCGCTGGGCGCGACGCCCGCCGACCTCGTGGTGCTGCTCTCCGACCCGGGCACGGGCCACACCACGATGCAGCCGGTGGACCCCAGCCTCGTGGCGCTGGACACGGCGGCCCAGACCCTGACCTACCTCGGCTACGGCGTGCTCGGCCACGTGGCCGTGGGCGTGCTGCAGTGCCCGCCGCGCGACCTCTTCGTCGAGGACTACCCGGGCCAGTTCTTCACCGGGGCGGCGCAGGCCCAGCCGGCCGTCCAGCCGCTGCAGCCCACGCTGTGGGCCTACGACACGGCCGGCCTGAGCCCCGCCTGGGCCGTGGACACCGGCAACCTCTACTTCGATGCCTGGGCGCCCTCGCCCTCCTCCACGCGCGTGCTGCTGCGCATCTACCCCTCGGGCTCCAACTCGCCCGCGCTGGCCACGGTGCCGTGGGCGGCGGGCGGCACGCCGCGGGTGGTGCTGGCCGGCGACCTGGCCACGGGCGAGACGCTCGACGGCCAGGACGGCCACTTCGGCTGGCTGCTGGGCCCGGCGGGCGACACCGTCTTCGGGGCGCTGGTGGCCGCCGGGCCGGCGCTGGGCAAGCCTGGCGAGGTGCAGGCCCAGGGGCTGCTCGTCAACGCGCTGCAGCCCGTGCGCCTCGTGCGCCGCGACGCGCAGGCGCTGGCCCTGCCCACCAGCCTCGTGGCGCGCGACGGCACCGCGTGGTTCCTCGACGACGTGCGCCAGTCCTCCGACGGCTCGCGGCTGGCCGTGCGCTGGTCCTTCAACTCCAGCAACCTGGGCCTGATCACCCCCGGGGTGCCCGCCGGGCTGGACGTGCTCACGCCCGTGCCGGCCCTGCTCTCGCAGGACGCCGTGCCGCCGGGCACGGGCGTGGGCGACCCGCGCTTCCTGCAGGCCAGCAGCGACCTCGTGATGCTGGACAGCGCCGGGGCCACGGTGCAGCGCTGGAAGGAGGACGGCACCTTCGTGGCCACGCTGTTCACGCCGCCCGCGCCGGGCCCGAACAGCACGGTGACGCACGTGGGCTTCGCGGTGGCGCCCGACAACTCCACCTATGCGCTGGTGGACATCGTCGGCACCTCGCTCACCAACTTCTCGACCGTCACGGCGGTGACGATCGGGCGCCTGGCGGGCGGCCCGGTCACGACGCTCACCTTCAGCGAGGTGGGCCTCGACGAGCTGGCCTGGCACCCGTCGGGCCAGGCGCTGTTCCTCGACCTCAAGGGCGGCGACGTGCGGCTGCTGCAGGTGCAGGTGCCCATGGGGCAGGGCGCGCCGGCGGTGACGCCGCTGGTGCTGCCGGCCGACGACATGCGCACCGTGGACGTCAACCGCGATGACGGGCGCATCGTGGTGACCGTGCCGCCGGGCGCCAACCGGCTGGCCGTGGCCGGCGGCGTCTACGTGCTGGCCGCCGACGGCAGCAACCCGCAGCAGCTGGACACCAGCGGGCGGCTGGGCCCGCGCAACGCGCGCTGGATGCGCACGTGGCGCACGACGGCCGGCACCGAGGGCCTGCGCGTGCGCTGAGCGGCGGGCCGGCCCGCGCCGGCCTGCGTGCAGGGGCCGGCCGCGGGGCCCGGGCGCACGGCCTGCGTGCAGGGGCGGGGCGCCGGCCCGCAAGGCTCTTGGAAGGCTGGCCTCCTCCCCGGCGCGTGGCGTCCCGGGGCGTGGCGGGTACCGTACGCGGGCCATGACGGCCACGCCCTACCGCCTGCGCCACCCAGTGCGGTTCGTCACCGCCGCCTCGCTCTTCGACGGGCATGACGCGGCCATCAACATCATGCGCCGCATCCTGCAGGACAGCGGCGCCGAGGTGATCCACCTCGGGCACAACCGCTCGGTGCTGGAGGTGGTGGAGGCCGCGGTGGAGGAGGACGCCCACGGCGTGGCCATCTCCTCCTACCAGGGCGGCCACAACGAGTACTTCCGCTACCTCAAGGACCTGCTGCGCGAGCGCGGGGCCGGCCACGTGCGCATCTACGGCGGCGGCGGCGGCGTGATCGTGCCCGAGGAGGTGGCGGCGCTGCACGCCTACGGCATCGACCGCATCTTCACGCCCGAGGACGGGCGCAAGATGGGCCTGCAGGGCATGATCGACCACATGCTCATGGCCGTGGACGGGCCCACGCCCAGCAGCGTGGCCCCCGACGGCCCCTTCCCGGCGCTTTCGGCCGCGCAGCACCGCCTGCTGGCCCAGTGCCTCACGCGCGCCGAGCAGCCCGGCTTCGGCGAGACGGCGCTGGCGCGCGACCTGCGCGCGCGGGCCGACGCGCTGCCGGCGGCGCAGCGCGCCCCCGTGATCGGCATCACCGGCACCGGCGGCGCCGGCAAGAGCAGCCTCACCGACGAGCTGGTGCTGCGCTTCCTGGAGTCGTCGCCCACGGCCACCGTGGCCGTGCTCAGCGTGGACCCCACGCGGCCCAAGACGGGCGGCGCGCTGCTGGGCGACCGCATCCGCATGAACTCGCTGCCGCACGAGCGCGCCTTCATGCGCTCGTTTGCCACGCGCGGCAGCCGCGGCGAGCTCAGCCACGCCGTGGCCGATGCCATCCGCTGCTGCCGGCTGGCCGGCTTCGACTGGGTGCTGGTGGAGACCAGCGGCATCGGGCAGGGCGACATCGGCGTGCGCGAGCTGGCCGACGTGGCGCTGTACGTGATGACGCCCGAGTTCGGCGCCGCCAGCCAGCTCGAGAAGATCGGCATGCTCGACTACGCCGACCTCGTGGCCGTCAACAAGCACGACCGGCGCGGCGGCGAGGATGCCGTGCGCGACGTGCGCAAGCAGCTGCGCCGCAACCGCAAGCAGTTCCAGGGCCCGGACGAGGCGCTGGGCGTGTTCGGCACGGTGGCCAGCCGCTTCCGCGACCCGGGCGTGGACGCGCTCTTCGAGGCGCTGTGCGCACGCGCCGGCGCGCTCGAGCGGCGCAAGGTGGCCTTCACGCCCCCGGCCCGGCTGGGCCCCGCCGGCGGCGGCACCGCACGCGTGGCCGTGCCGTGGCGTCCACCAGCGGCAGCGCGCCGGCCAGGCAGGCCACGTCGCGCGCGCGCAGCACCTGCTCCTCGGCGAGGCTGCGGTAGCGGCGGCAGGAGGCCACGATCTCGGCCAGGTAGCCCAGCCGGTCGGCCGGCACGGCCCGGCGTGGAGGCCGCGCTGGCGCGGGCCCGCGGCCGGCTCGACCCGCGGTGCAACGCGCTGCTGGAGGGCTGGCCGGCGCTCAAGCAGGCCTACGCCGGCGACACGCTGCGCTACCAGGTGCGCGAGCGCGAGGTGGCCGCCCCGCTCACCAGCACCTCGCTCTCGGGCCTCGCCATCCCCAAGGTGGTGCTGCCGGCCAGCGACGAGCCCGGCGAGGTGCTGCGCTACCTGCTGCTGGAGAACGTGCCCGGCGGCTTCCCCTTCACCGCCGGCGTGTTCCCCGTCAAGCGCACCGACGAGGACCCCAAGCGCCAGTTCGCCGGCGAGGGCGGGCCCGAGCGCACCAACCGCCGCTTCCACTACCTCTCGCGCAACGACAGTGCCAAGCGCCTCTCGACGGCCTTCGACAGCGTCACGCTCTACGGCGAGGACCCGGCGCGCCGGCCCGACATCTACGGCAAGGTGGGCGAGAGCGGCGTGTCGATCTGCACGCTGGACGACATGAAGCTGCTCTACCGCGGCTTCGACCTGTGCGACCCCAACACCTCGGTGAGCATGACCATCAACGGGCCCGCGCCCGTGATCCTGGCCATGTACCTCAACGCGGCCATCGACCAGCAGCGCGAGGCCTTCGCCGCCCGCGAGGGCCGCGCGCCCGGCGCCGCGGAGGACGAGGCGCTGGTGGCGCGCACGCTCAAGGCCGTGCGCGGCACGGTGCAGGCCGACATCCTCAAGGAAGACCAGGCCCAGAACACCTGCATCTTCAGCACCGACTTCGCGCTGCGCCTGATGGGCGACATCCAGCAGGCGTTCATCCGCCGCGAGGTGCGCAACTACTACAGCGTCTCGATCAGCGGCTACCACATCGCCGAGGCGGGCGCCAACCCCATCACGCAGCTGGCCTTCACGCTGGCCAACGGCTTCACGCTGGTGGAGCTGTACCTGGCGCGCGGCATGTCCATCGACGACTTCGCGCCCAACCTGAGCTTCTTCTTCAGCAACGGCCTCGACCCCGAGTACACGGTCATCGGCCGCGTGGCGCGGCGCATCTGGGCGGTGGCGCTGCGCGACCGCTACGGCGCCGCCGAGCGCAGCCAGAAGCTCAAGTACCACATCCAGACCTCCGGGCGCTCGCTGCACGCGCAGGAGATCCAGTTCAACGACATCCGCACCACGCTGCAGGCGCTGCTGGCGCTGCAGGACAACTGCAACTCGCTGCACACCAACGCCTACGACGAGGCCATCACGACGCCCACCGAGGAGAGCGTGCGGCGCGCGATGGCGGTGCAGCTGATCAACACGCGCGAGCTGGGCTGGCTCAAGAACGAGAACGCGCTGCAGGGCTCGCACTTCGTCACGTGGCTCACCGACGCCGTCGAGCAGGCGGTGCTGGAGGAGTTCACGCGCCTCTCCGACCGCGGCGGCGTGCTGGGGGCGATGGAGACGCAGTACCAGCGCTCGCGCATCCAGGAGCAGAGCCTGCACTACGAGGCGCAGAAGCACGACGGCACGCTGCCCATCGTGGGCGTGAACACCTTCCTGCCCGAGCAGGCCGAGGACCTGACGCCGCGCGTGGACGGCCTCACGCGCGCCAGCGGCGAGGAGAAGGAGGGCCGGCTGGCCACGCTGGCCGCCTTCCACGCGCGCCACGCGGCGCAGGCCGCCCCGGCGCTGGAGCGGCTCAAGGCCGTGGCCCGCGGCGGCGGCAACGTCTTCGAGGAGCTGCTGGCCACCGTGCGCGTGGCCTCGCTGGGCCAGGTGGTGCACGCCCTCTACACGGTGGGCGGCCGCTACCGGCGCAACGTCTCGCGGCCGGGCCGCCTGCCCGGCCGCATGCTCCGGCCGCCTGGCCGGCTGCGTGCTCGGGCCGCCTGGCCGGGGCCGGCCCGGGGCCCGCGCGCCGGCCGGGCAGGCCCCATGGGCTCCCCGCGCGCGCGGGGCACGCCTGGTTAGACGATGTAGAACCACGGCATGCCCGACAGCCACCTCCACGCCCTGCTGGCCGTGCTGGCCATCTCGGTGCTGTCCTTCTCCGGCGGCCTGGTGCTGGCGCTGGGGCCGGCGCGCGTGCGCAAGGTGCTGCCGTGGCTGGTGGCGCTCTCGGCCGGCGCGCTGCTGGGCAACGTCTTCCTGCACCTGCTGCCCGAGGCCGTCGAGCACATGGGCGGCTTCCGCCCCGCGCTGGGCGGCTGGATCCTGGCCGGCGTGCTGGGCTTCTTCGCCATCGAGGCCGTGCTGCACTGGCACCACCACGGCGAGGACGTGGAGCGCCACGCCCACGACCGCGAGCACGCCCACGCCCACGGCCAGGTGCGCACGGTGGCGTGGATGAACCTGCTGGGCGACCTGCTGCACAACGTGATCGACGGCATGCTGGTGGCCGGCGCCTGGCTGGTGGGGCCCGACGTGGGGCTGGCCACCACGGTGGCGGTCGCGCTGCACGAGATCCCGCAGGAGTTCGGCGACCTGGGCGTGCTGCTGCATGCCGGGCTCTCGCCGCGCCGCGCGCTCACGCTCAACTTCCTGAGCGCCGCGGGCGCCATCGCCGGCGCGGTGGTTGTGCTCACGCTGGGCAAGGCCGTGCACGTGGAGCACCAGCTGGTGCCGCTGGCGGCCGGCGGCTTCCTGTACGTGGCCTGCGCCGACCTCGTGCCCGAGCTCAAGCGCAGCCTGGGTGGCAAGGCCCTGCCGCTGACGCTGCTGGCGCTGCTGGCCGGCATCGCGCTGGTGGCGCTGGTGCCCGGCCACCCCGGCCACGGCGGCCACTAGGCCTGCGCCGCCCTGCCGGAGGGCGGGGCGCGGGCGTGTAGGCTCGGGCTCCCGTCGGGGGCCCGGCCCGCGACGGCGGGAGGGCAGCCATGGCACACGCGAGCACGGGCGGGCAGGAGCGCTTCCTCAGCTGCGGGCACCGCAGCCACCACCACGGCGGGGGGGGGCGCCTGCTGCGCGAGCCCTTCCAGCTGCCCGGCACCACGCCGCGCTATGCCCCCGACCGCACGGTGGACGTGCGCCACACGCGGCTGGAGGTGCGGCTGGACCCGGCGCGGCGCTTCCTGGCCGGCCGCGTCACGCACCGCGTGGCCGCGCTGGACGCGGGCGTGCGCACCGTGACGCTGCACGCCGACGAGCTCAGCATCGGCGGCGTGGAGGACGAGGCCGGCCACGCGCTGGCCTTCACGCACGCCGCGGGCCGGCTGGTGGTGACGCTGCCCCGCCCGCTGGCGCTGGGCGAGGAGCTGGCGCTCTCGGTGGCCTACGAGGGCACGCCGCGCCGTGGCCTCTACTTCGTGGGCCCCGACGCGCACCGCCCGGGCAAGCCCGTGCAGGCCTGGACGCAGGGCCAGGACGAGGACAGCCGCTTCTGGTTCCCCTGCTTCGACCACCCGCAGGAGAAGGCCTCCACCGAGTTGCTGGCGCGCGTGCCGCAGGGCCTCAAGGCGCTCTCCAACGGCGCGCTGGTGGCCACCCTGCCGCACGGCGACGGCACGGCCACGTGGCACTGGCGCCAGTCGCTGCCGCACAGCGCCTACCTCGTCACGCTGGTGGTGGGCGACTTCGAGGAGGTGGCGCTGCCGCACCCGCGCGTGCCGCTCACGGTGTGGGTGCCGCGCGGCCAGGCCGCGCGCGTGCCGGCCGTGTTCGGGCGCACGGCGGCCATGCTCGACACCTTCGAGCGCCGCTTCGGCACGGCCTACCCGTGGGAGAAGTACGCGCAGGTGGTCGTGGAAGACTTCATCTTCGGCGGCATGGAGAACACCAGCGCCACCACGCTGGTGGACATGGCGCTCTACGACGAGCGCGCCGGGCTGGACTACGACGCCGACGACCTGCTGGCCCACGAGCTGGCCCACCAGTGGTGGGGCGACCTGCTCACCTGCCGCGACTGGCCGCACGCCTGGCTCAACGAGGGCTTCGCCACGTGGAGCGAGACGGTGTTCAAGGAAGAGCACCTCGGCGCCGACGAGGCGGCCTACGAGCGCCACACGCAGCGGCTGGGCTACCTCGACGAGGACGGCGGCGAGTACCGCCGCGCCATCGTGGACCGGCGCTACGCCGAGCCCATCGACCTCTTCGACCGCCACCTCTACGAGAAGGGCTCGTGCGTGCTGCACATGCTGCGCAAGGAGCTGGGCGAGGAGCCCTTCTGGCGCGCCATCCGCACCTACGCCGCCACGCACCGCGGCGGCAGCGTGGTGACCGAGGACCTCGTGCGCGCTGTCGAGCGCGCCACGGGCCGCAACCTCGAGTGGTTCATGGACCAGTGGGTGCTGCGCGGCGGCCACCCCGAGCTCACGGTGGGCTGGAGCCACGACGCGGGGAAGGGCCTGCTCACGCTCAGCGTGCGGCAGGGCCAGGCCGGCGACGAGCTCACGCCCGACACCTTCCGCTTCCATGCCGAGGTGCTGGTGGCCTTCCCCGGCGGGCGCAGCGAGCGCCAGCGCGTGGAGGTGACGCGCCGCGACCAGGCCCTGCTGCTGCCCTGCCGCGAGGCGCCCGAGCGCGTGGTCTTCGACCCCGAGGGCGACCTGCTGGCCACGCTGGAGGTGGAGGGCGGGGCCGACGCGCAGCGGGCGCTGCTGGCCAAGGGCCCCACGGCCATCAGCCGCCTGCGCGCGGCGGGCTGGCTGGCCAAGGACGCCACCGCGGCCAGCACCGCGGCGCTGGCCAAGGCCCTGCAGGATCCCTTCTGGGGCGTGGCGGCCGAGGCAGCGGCCTCGCTGGGCCGCCTGCGCACGCCCGCGGCGCGCGAGGCGCTGGTGGCGGGCCTCACGGCCGTGCAGCACCCCAAGGCGCGCCGCGCCGTGGCGGCGGCGCTGGGCTCCTTCCGCGGCGACCGCGCGGCGGGCGAGGCGCTGGCTGGCGTGCTGGCGCGGGGCGATGCCTCGTACTTCGTCGAGGCGGCCGCCGCGGCCGCGCTGGGCGCGGTGCGGGCGCCGGGCGCGCTGGAGGCGCTCACGCGAGCCCTCGCCGGCAAGGACGCGTGGATGGAGCTGGTGCGCATGGGCTGCGTGCGCGGCCTGGCCGCGCTGGGCGACGAGCGCGCCGTGCCGCTGCTGCTGGAGCGCATCGCGCCCACCCAGCTGCCGCGCCTGCGCGCGGCGGCCGCCGGCGCGCTGGCGCAGCTGGGCCGGCGCATGGTGCAGCGCGAGGCCGTGCGCGAGGCGCTGGTGGAGCTGCTGCACGACGCCTCCTTCCCGGTGCTGATGGCGGGCATCGCCGCGCTGCGCACGCTGGGCGACGAGCGGGCGCTGGGCGCACTGGGCGAGCTGGCCGAGGCCGGTGGCGACGGGCGCGTGCGGCGCGCGGCGCGCGTGGCCGCGGCGCGGCTGGCGCGCGGCGCCGAGCGCACCACCGAGGTGGCGCGCCTCTCCGACGAGCTGGAGTCCATGCGCCGCACGCACCGCGACCTGCTGGGCCGCATGGAGCGGCTGGAAGCCGGCGGCAAGGCCGGCGGCAAGGCCGGTGGCAAGGCCGTGCGCAAGGCGGGCGGCAAGGCCGGGGCCAATGCGGCCGGCAAGGCCGGCGCCCCCGCCCGCCCCGGGCGCCGGGCTGCGCGCAAGGGCGGCCGCGGCCGGCGCCGCCGCTAGCCGCGCCGCGCCCGCTGCGCGCCCGCGCCCGCCCGCGGGCCGCGTGCCCCGCCCGGCCCGCCGGGCGTGGCGGGGCGCCGCTATGCTCGCGCGCTTCCCGCCCCGGAGCCGGCCATGCGCGCGCGCTACACCATCCGCCTCGAGCAGCCCCACCACCACGTGATCGGCGTGCAGGCCGAGTTCCACGGCCTGCCCGCCGGGCCCGTGCGCATCGCCATGCCGCAGTGGGTGCCCGGCCACTACGCCATGCAGAACAACGCGCGCTTCGTGCAGGACCTGCGGGCTTTCGTGGGCCGCAAGGCCGTGCGCACCACCAAGGTGGGCAACGGCGCCTGGGAGGTGGAGACGGGCGGGGCCGGCGAGCTGCTGCTGCGCTACGACGTCTTCGGCCACCACCTGGGCAGCAGTGCCTGCTTCTACGACGACACGCAGTGCCAGATCCACGGCGGCGCGGCCTTCCTGTACGTCGAGGGCCACCAGGACGCACCCTGCGAGCTGGTGGTGGCGCGCAAGCCCGCCGCGTGGAAGGTGGCCACGGGCCTCGTGCCCGCCGGCCGCGACCGCTGGCGCGCGCCCACCTACGACGACCTCATCGACTGCCCGGTCAAGGTGGGCCGCTTCCACCACGAGACCTTCACCGTGCGCGGCAAGCCGCACCACGTGGTGGTGAGCGACCTAGGCGACACGGCGCGCAACCTGCCGCGCCTCGTGCGCGACACGAAGGCCTTCGTGACGTGGGTGGGCGACATGTTCGGCGGCTTCCCCTACAAGGACTACTGGTTCCTCTACGACCTCTCGCCCACGCGCTGCAAGGGCGGGGCGCTCGAGCACAAGAACAGCACGCACCTGGCGCTGCAGCTGCGGCTGGACTCGGCCGACCCCGAGGACTACGCCTGGATCGTGGCCGTGGGCTGCCACGAGTACTTCCACACGTGGAACGTCAAGCGCATCCGGCCCCAGCCGCTGGGCCCCTTCGACTACTCCTGCGAGCAGCACACCACCGACCTGTGGATCGCCGAGGGGCTCACCGACTACTACGCCTGGTACGCGCTGCGCCGCAGCGGCGTGCACGGCGCGGGCGACTACCTCACCTACCTCGCGCGCTACATCGACCGCCTGCACGACATGCCCGGGCGCGAGCACATGACGCTGCGCGAGGCCTCGTGGGAGACGTGGAACCAGTCCTTCTGGACGGCCCGCCACAGCACCGAGGAGACCAACGCCCTCAACCGCTACGTGGACTACTACACCAAGGGCGCCATCGTGGGCGCGCTGCTGGACATCGAGCTGCGCGCGGCCACCGGCGCGCGCCGCGGCCTCGAGGACGTGTTCCGCCGCATGTGGGCGCAGCACGACCGCCCGCAGGGCTTCGCGCAGGGCGAGTTCGAGGACGCCGTCGAGGCGGTGGGGGGCGCGGCGCTGCGCCGCCAGCTGGAGGCGTGGGTGGGCAGCACGCAGCCGCTGGACTACGCCGCCACCTTCCGCAAGGCCGGCCTTGCCTTCCGCATGGAGAAGCCCACGGCCGCCGAGGACGGATCCGCGCGCCGGCGCAAGATCCTGGGCGCCTACGGCATCGAGGTGGACGCCAGCAAGGAGTTCCCCAGCGTGACGAACGTGGTGCCCGCCACGCCCGCGGCACGCGCGGGCGTCCACCGCGGCGACCAGCTGCTGGCCGTGGACGGCGTGCGCCTCAACGGGGCCTCGCTGCCGCGGCTGCTCAAGCAGCGCAAGGCCGGCGAGGGCCTCGAGCTGGTGCTGTTCCGCTACGAGCGCCTGCGCCGCGTGCGGCTGGTGCCGGCCGAGGACCGCCGCCTCGTGGCGCGCCTGGCCACCGACGCGGCCGCGCCGCGTGCGGCCCTGGCCGTGCGCAAGGCCTGGCTGGGCACGGCCGAGGCGGCCCACAGCGCCGGCGCCGCGCCGGCCAAGGCGGCGGCCCCGGCGGCCTCGGGCACGCGGCGTCGTGGCCGCAGCGCCGGTCGCCCGCCCCGCCGCCGCGGCCGCTAGGCCCGCCCGGCCGGCCAAGGCGCTCCTGCACGGGCCCGCCCATGGCAGGCGCGCCGAGGATGGGGGCATGGACCCGCGCGCCATCGTCTTGGGCACGGCGCAGGACGGCGGCCTGCCGCACGCCGGCTGTGCTTGCGTGGCCTGCACGCAGGCGCGCCGCGAGCCGTCGCGCGCGCGGCGCGTGTCCGCGCTGGGCGTGGTGGGCCGCACGGGCCGCACGCTGCTGGTGGACGCCACGCCCGACTTCCCGGCGCAGGCGGCAGCGCTGGCCGCCGCCGCCGGGCGCGAGCGGCCGCTGCCCGATGCGCTGCTGCTCACGCACGCGCACATGGGCCACTACCTGGGCCTGGCCTGGCTGGGCCGCGAGGCGCTCGACGCGCGCGGCCTGCCCACGTGGGTGACCGGACGCATGGACGCCTTCCTGCGCGCCAACCGCCCGTGGAGCCACCTCGTGGAGCGCGCCGAGGTGCGGCTAGAGCGCCTGCAGCCGGGCGTGCCGCTGGACTTCGACGGCATCGAGCTGCACGCCTTCCTCGTGCCGCACCGTGCCGAGGACACCGACACCGTGGGCCTGGAGCTGCGCGGGCCCCGTGCGCGGCTGGTCTACGTCTCCGACGCCGACGTGTTCCCGCCGCCGCTTGTGGAGCGCATCCACGAGGCCGACGTGGCGCTGGTGGACGGCACCTTCCACGGGCCCGACGAGCTGCCGCACCGCGACCTGCTGGCCGTGCGCCATCCCTTCGTGCGCGACAGCGTGCGCCTGCTGGCCGGCGGCCGCGGCAGCGTGTGGTTCACGCACCTCAACCACAGCAACCCGCTGCTGGCGCCCGAGCCCAGCGCGCGCCCCGCCCTGCCCCCCGGCTTCGGGGTGGCCCACGACGGGCAGGTGTTCGCACTCTGAGGCGGTCGCAGGCGTGGGCCCTGCACTCGCATGGGGTTCCTGCCCACCTGGAGGCCCCGATGGCGGCACGCTGGCGCATCCTGGCGCTCCTGGCACTGGCCTGCACGGCGGGCCTGTTGCCTGCCGGCGCCTCGCTCTCGCGAAGCGGGGTTCAGGGGTTGAGCCTGCCCGCCTGCCGGCCTGCGCCAGCTGGATGCGCCTGCTGCGCTGGGCCGG
>JBJTIJ010000045.1:0-3829 GCA_046094945.1 Planctomycetia bacterium
ACCACGGCACGGTCCTGCGCGGCCTCGCCGGCCCCGCGCCAGCCGTGGTGGAGGCACTGGCAGCGCGCCTGCGCCTGCCGGTGGCGTGGGCCGGGCCGCCTGCGCCCCCGGCGCGCGGCGAGGCTGCGGCGCGGCGCTGGCGCTACGCCACGCTGGCGCGGCTGGCGCGCGAGCAGGGCTGCAGCACGGTGGCCGTGGGCCACCACCTGCGCGACCAGGCCGAGACGGTGGCCATGCGCCTGCTGCGCGGCAGCGGCAGCCACGGGCTCCTGGGCATCCCCGAGCGCCGCGCGCTGGACGGCGGGCGCCTGTCGGTGGTGCGGCCGCTGCTGGGCGTGCATCCCGCGGCCCTGCGTGCCGCCCTCGTGCAGCAGGGCTTGGCATGGCACGACGACCCCACCAACGCCGGGCCCGGGCTGCGCAACGAGGTGCGCCGGCGCCTGCTCGCCCTGGAGGCGCGCGTGCCGCAGGCCACGCAGCGGCTGGCGCACCTGGCGGCGCGCATGGCCGGGCGGCTGGAGCGGCGCGAGCGCGCGTTGCGCGCCGCGCTGGAGGCGGCCAGCGAGGTGGTGGTGCCGCTCGGGGCATTGCGCATCGAGCGGCGCGTGCTGGCCCCGTGGGCCGCGCGCGACACTGCGGCAGCGTTGCGCACGCTGGGGTCGCTCGTGAGCGCCGACATGCACGGGCCGTGGTTCACGGGCCGGCACCTCTCGCGGGTGCGGCGCCTGCTGCAGCAGGGCGGGGCCCTCGACCTCGGCGGCCGCATGACGCTGCGCCTCACGCCGCGCTGGGCGTGGCTGATGCGACGCGAGCCGCTGCCGCTGGAGCGCTCCGCATTCGTGCAGGCGCCAGACGCGACAGCGGCTGAGGCAGGCGGCCCGCTGCCCGCGGCGAGCCCCTTCGCTCGCCTCACGGCCACGCTGGACGGGGCGCGGCTGGGCCGGGCGCCGCGCTTGCGCCGGCTGGTGGCGGGCGAGCGCTTCGTGCCGCACGGGCGGGCGCAGGACGGCCCCGTGGAGGTCGAGGCCTGGCTGCGCCGCCACGGCGTGCCACGGCTGGCCCGGCGCGCGTTGCTGGTGCTAGAGGGCGCCGATGGCTTGGCATGGCTTGTGGGCTGGCGCGCCGAGGCGAGCCACGCACGCCCGGACCCGGGCCACGCCGTGCTCGTGAGCGTGGCCCCGGCCTAGCAGGGCGCAGGCTGCGGGCGCCGCGAACGCGCCGGGTCTGCCAGCTGCTGCGGGCTGCTCGCGGCGAGCTACCGCGCTGCGAGCTACTTGCTGCGAGCTACTTGCTGCGAGCTACTTCGCGTCGGTCTTGGGCGGCGCCGCGCTGGCTGCGGCCTTGTCCTGCGCCGCGGCCTCGTCGCCCTTCAAGCCCTTCTTGAACTCGTTGATGCCCTGGCCAAGGCTGCGCGCCACGCCCGGCAGGCGGCTGCCGAACAGGAGCAGGATCACCAGCAGGATGATCCACCACTCCATGCCTCCCGGCAGGCCGGCCAGCAGCACGTGCGTCAGATTGTCCACGGCGGGGCTCCTAGGGAGGACCCGCGCAGTCTACCGCCGGCCAAGCCCCACGCGGCCCAAAGGCCCGGGGAGAGCCCGTCGGGGGCCTGCCAGGGCACCGGCGACGGCCAGGCGAGCAGGCGCCAAGGCGCCGAGGAGGCACCGACGCGGGGGGTTCAGGCCCGCGGGGGCCCGCCGCGCAGGCTAGCGCGGTGTCGCGGCCACCACGTAGCCGTCGGCCGTCACGCCGTAGATGGCGCCGTCGGCCTCGTTGGTGGGCAGCAGGTCGAACATGCCCAGCGGCAGGCGCGCCTTGATCGTGTAGCCGTCGTTGGCGTCACGCAGCACGGCGTTGCGGCTGGCGTCGAGCGTCACCACCCACTTGCCCTGGCGCACCAGCGGCTTGCCGCCGGCGGCGTCCTTGAACAGCGGCTTGCCGTCGGCCAGGTCGTAGCAGCAGACGTGCGTGGCGTTGCGGGCGAAGACGAGGCCCTTGTAGGTCTCGACCTTCACCGGGGCCGCGCCCTCGACGCCCGAGGAGCGCTCCTCGACCACCTTGCTGCCCAGCACCCACGGGTCGCTCTTGATGGCGTCGCCCATGCTCTGCATCCACAGCACGTCGCCCGAGCGGATGTCCATGCAGCGCACCAGGCCGTCATGGCCGCACACGACCAGTTGCTCGGGCGTCACGGCCGGCGTGGCCGTCACGGCGCCAAGGCCCCCCACCTGCCAGGCCGGCGAGTCGGGCGCCGTGGCTCCGTCGGAGAGCGCCAGCACCTGGCCGTCGTCGGTGCAGGAGATCACCAGCTTGCCGCTGTTGTCGAACACGGGGTCGGCCGAGATCAGGCCCTTCGTGTACCAGCCCCAGGCGGGACGGCCCGAGGCGAGGCTCAGCGAGGCCAGCGTCTTGTTGTCGTTCACCGAGCCCAGCGAGGCGATGTAGACGTTGCTGCCGTTGGCCGCCACGCCGCCCGAGACGGCGTAGGGCAGGCGCACGGGGAAGCCCTCGGTATCCACGCCCGTGCGGCGCGAGAGCGCGTGCACGGCGTAGGTGCCGTTGGCCAGGCGCACGAGGAACACGTAGTGGTCAGCGCCCTCGGAGGGCGCGCGGTGCAGCGAGCCGGCCAGCGTCCACTTCCACTTGGGCTGCAGGTCGCGGCGCGAGAGGCAGGTCAGGCGGCCGTTGTCCTCGAGCACCAGCAGGTCCTTGGACATCAGGTAGGCCGCAGCCACCGCCGTGGGGCGGCCGCCGTTGACGTGCGTGCGCACGAGCTGCGGGTCCCACGGCAGGCGCTCGAGGGCCTGCTCGCCGTGCTGCGCGGCCGTGACGCGGCCCTCGAGGGCGCGCGCCGGGCGCAGGACGTCGTCGGCGGCCACGCCGCGCGGGGCCAGCGCGCCGACGGCGGCGCAGGCCAGGAGCAGGAGACCCCAACGGGTGGTGAGCGTGCCGCGCATGTGGTGGTACCTCGCAACGAGGGCGCAAGATGGGCAGGGAACAGGCGCACGAACGGCGCGGGACTGGCCCTCGCCGCCTCCACCTGCTGCGAGGCTTATAGGGCCGGCGCGCAACGGTGTCAAGGCTTCCGTGACGAAGCCCCCTTGCGCGAAAGTCCATGCGCCGCAACGAGTTACGCACGAATCGCGGGCCTGAAGCCCCCCCGGGGGCAGGGCGCTTGGGCCCGCCGTGGCCGTAGGATCGGCAGCCGATGGCCCCGGACGCCGACCCCCGCCTCGAGCGCCTGCGCGCCAACCTCGCCGCGCTCGGCGCCCGCGTGGAGGCCGCCCGCCAGCGCGGGCCGGCCGCGGCCAGCGCCGTGCAGCTGCTGGTCGTGAGCAAGAGCGCCCCCACGGCCTGGTTCCCGCTGCTGGCCGCCGCCGGCGTGACGGAGGTGGCCGAGAACCGGGTGCAGCTGGCCGAGGAGCGGCGCCCCGTGGCGCCCCCGGGCTGGCGCTGGCACCTGATCGGGCACCTGCAGCGCAACAAGGCCGCCCGCGCCTGCGCCCTCTTCGATGTGTTCCACGCGCTGGACTCGCTGGCGCTGGCCCATCAGGTCGCGCGGGTTCGCGCGGGCAATCCGAGGCCGTGGCCCGTATACATAC
This sequence comes from Planctomycetia bacterium, assembly GCA_046094945.1. Classification (GTDB taxonomy): domain Bacteria; phylum Planctomycetota; class PLA2; order PLA2; family JAEUHO01; genus CAXQZU01. The sequence goes on from JBJTIJ010000045.1 coordinate 3,603, forward strand.
AGGTCAACGCGGCTGACGATCCCGCCAAGGGCGGCATCGAGCCCAGCGAGGTGCGCGCGACCGTGAAGGCCCTGGCCGACATCCCCGAGATCGAGCCGCTGGGCTTCATGCCGCTGGGCGGGCGGGGCGCGGACGAGGCGCAGGCGCGGGCGGCCTTGTTGCGCGGCAGGTGCCCGATCAGGTGCCAGCGCCAGCCCGGGGGCGCCACGGGGCGCCGCTCCTCGGCC
>JBJTIJ010000046.1:0-2623 GCA_046094945.1 Planctomycetia bacterium
AAGTAGCCCAGCACGATGAGGATGCCGAAGATCTCGCGCGGCAGCCACCACGAGGGCAGCGGCTTCTCGAGCAGCTTCACCCACACCAGCTCGCTGATGTTGACGTTGAGCAGCGGCTCGACCTTGTTCACGTCCCACGGCTCGTAGATGCCGAAGAAGTTCCAGCCCGGGCCGCGCAGGAAGGTGCCGATGAAGGCGCCCAGCGTCCACAGGATCAGGAAGCCGAACAGGAACACGAAGATCGCGCCCTTGCGCTCGGCCAGCGTGTAGTAGCCGTTGCCCTTCGGGTTGCGGTCCACGTACGGGATCACGATCAGGCCCACGATGATCAGCGCGGGCACCAGCACGCCGGCCAGCCACGGGTCGAAGTAGACCAGAAGCTCCTGCAGGCCCAGGAAGTACCACGGGGCCTTCGAGGGGTTGGGCGTGCGCGCGAGGTTGGCCGGCTCCTCGATCGGCGCCTTGATCAGGATCGACCACAGGATGAGCACCACCACCACGACCACCATGGCGATGAGCTCGGTGTAGACCAGGTCGGGCCACACCAGCACCTTGCGGCTCTTCTCGGCGGCCTCGACGGGCGGCTGGCCGGCCTGGATGCGCTGGTCGTTGATGACCGCCTTGCGGAACGACAGCCAGGTGAAGAAGGCCAGCGAGGCCAGCACCAGCACGATGGGGATGTTGTCGGGCTTGGTGAGGCTCTCGCGGAACTGCGCGTGGCTCACGCCCGGCCAGTCGCACCACGAGTAGACGCCCAGCCCCACGAGGGCCAGGGCCAGGCCGCCGGCCACCTTGGGCTTGGTCCACACGTGCGCGAAGCGCATCAGGGTGAGCAGCAGGCCGATGCTGAAGGCGAACAGCCACTGGGGCTGCGTGGCCCAGTTGAACAGCGCGTCGATCTTCTGGAAGACGTGGTCCATGGCGCGCTCCCTACAGGGGCCCCGAGATGCCGCCGTCCTTGCGGACGCGCCAGAAGTGCACGGCCATCAGGATCATCACGATGACGGGCACCATGATCCAGTGGAAGCCGTAGAAGCGCAGCAGCGTGGCCTCGCCCACGAAGCGGCCCGAGAGCAGCGCGTAGCGCACGTCGTTGCCCGAGGTCACGAACTGGATGTCGTCCCACTTGAGCACGTTGGCCAGCGGGCCCTCGTGGCCGATCACCGGGTGCGCGCGGGCCATGTTGGTGCCCACGGTCACGGCCCACACGGCCAGCTGGTCCCACGGCAGCAGGTAGCCCGTGAACGAGAGGAACAGCGTCAGGACCAGCAGCACGACGCCGATGGCCCAGTTGAACTCCCGCGGCGGCTTGTACGAGCCGGTCATGAACACGCGGAACATGTGCAGCCACACGGTGATCACCATCGCGTGGGCGCCCCAGCGATGGATCTCGCGCATGATGCCCAGCGGCACGTCCTCGCGCAGCGCCATGATGTCGCTGTAGGCGCTGGCGGCCACCGGCCGGTAGTAGAACATCAGCAGGATGCCGGTGACCGTCTCCACGAGGAAGAGGAAGAAGGTCACGCCGCCCATGCACCAGGTGAACGAGAGGCGGATGCCCGAGGCGCGCGCGCGCACGGGGTGCAGGTGCAGGAACACGTTGGCCAGCATCACCAGCGCGCGGTTGCGCGCCGTGGTGGGCGGGCCATGCCGGAAGATGCTCTTCCAGAACTGCGAGTTGCGGATGAAGTCGAGCATGGAGACTCCGCGGGCCTAGGCCGGCAGCCAGAACTGGGACACGTCGCAGGTCCCCAGCTCCACCTGGCACTTGACGGTCTTGTCCACGACAACCCTGCCGTCCACCGGGTCGACGTACACGCGGAAGCGCTCGAGCGGGCGCGGCGCCGGCCCCTCGAAGTTCACGCCGTTCATGTAGTAGCCCGAGCCGTGGCAGGCGCACTTGAACTTGCTCTCGCCGTTGAGCCAGTTGGGCGTGCAGCCCAGGTGCGTGCACACGGTGGAGACGGCGATGAGCCGCCCGCCCTGGCGCACCATCCACACGCTGTTGGACTCCTTCCAGGTCTCGTCCACCGTGTTCTCGCCGAACTCGCCCACCGCCTTGGTCTTGAAGATCTGCGGCGGCTCGAAGCTCACGTTGGGGAACAGGAAGCGCACCGTGCCCAGCAGGCCCACGTGCGCCGCGCCGATGAAGGCGCCCCAGCCGGCCACCGCGCCCAGGAACAGGCCGCGGCGCGTCACCGTCAGCGGCGGGCCGCCCTCGGTGCCCGCAAGGCGTGCCACCTTGTCGTCGCTGCCCTTGGCCTTGCCTTCCACCGGGAAGTCGTAGGGCCACGGGCTCGGCCACTGCTGGGCCGGCTTGGGCTGCTGGCTCTGGCTCATCCGCTCTTCCTCCAGCGCTCGAGGCCCTGCCGGGCCAGCGCGCGCACGCCCTCGTCGGCGTCGGAGGCGAGCGCCTCGACGGCCGGCTTGAGGGCTTCGATCTTCGCAGCAAGGTCCCCCGATCCCTCCACGCCGGCCGAGAGCCGGACCACCCCACGCACCGCGTTCATCAAGGCATTTTTCTGGAGGTCGAGGTCGCGCACCCCCTGCTGGCGGCCCGCGACGGGGGCGCGCGCGACCTGCCCGGCACGCGCGAGGCCCTGCTGCGGGCCCTGGCCGACAC
>JBJTIJ010000047.1:0-2847 GCA_046094945.1 Planctomycetia bacterium
GCAGGGCCTCGACCACCACGCCCGCCAGCGGCACGTCGCCGGGGCCGTAGCTGCCGTCGGCCGGGCAGGCGCCGTCACGGTACACGATGCCGCCGGCGCGCTGCTGGCTGAAGCCGAAGTCGACACGGCTCTCGCCGCCCGTGGGGCGCTACGAGCTGGGCGTGCCCGCCGGCCAGGCCGTGCTGGGCGACCTGCTGCCCGTGGCGGGCACGGTGCGCACCATCCAGGTGGGCCCCGGCGGCTGCGTGCAGGACGTGGACTTCGGCTGGAAGGCGCCGCCGGCGGCCGTCGTGGCGCGTGTCTTCGGCGAGCCGGCTGGGTCCGTGGACGGCGCCTTCGATGCGGGCCGCGATGCCTGGCTGCCGGGCGTGACGGTGACGCTGGGCGCCAGCGAGCGCGTGACCGACGCGGACGGCTTCGCCCGCTTCCCGGCCGTGGCGGCCGGCACCGTGACGGTGGCCGTCAACGCCTACCAGCCGGCGCTGGCGCGCTACACGCCCAGCACGCCCAGCAGCGTGGTGCTGGTGGTGGACGGCTGCGCCGAGCGCGAGGTGCGCTTCGGCTTCGGCCGCGTGTGCGAGACGACCTGCTGCGAGGGTGACCTGCGCGAGGTCGTGGTCGGCACCTCCTTCTGGGTCGGCAACAACGTCAAGCTCTACGACATCGTGGCGCGCCTCGAGGTCGAGCGCGGTGCCACCTACGTCGAGGTGGACTCGGCAGCACGCGCCTGGCGCACGACGTTTGGTGCGCCGCTGGCGGGTGCCAACGAGGTGCTCGAGGTGCTCGAGGTGCAGGTGCAGGACGGCGTAGCCTGCGTGGTGGTGCGCCTGCGCGCCCGCGGGGCGCTGTTCCCCGACGGCGTGTTCGGCACGGACCGCTACAAGCTGCGCGTCTCGCTCAACGGCGAGAGCCACTACGGCTGCGGCGTGCTGCGCTGCGAGAGCTTCCGCCCCGGCATGTACTTCTCGCTGCCGGCCGACGGCTCGGGCGTGCCGGCCTGCGACAGCGGCTGGGCCTGGGACGGCACCTGCAACTGGCAGATGCCGTGGCTCTCGAGCCGCAACAAGGAGTGCCCGCGCTACATCGTGCTGGACACGACCAGCCAGGCCGAGTGGGAGTGCCAGAACGTGGCGCTCGCCTCGCCCCTGACCGCCTCGCGTTGACCGCCTCGCGCTGAGCGCTTGCACATGCCGCACGTGAACCGGTCCCCGTCGTGGGGCGGGCGCGTGAGGAAGTCGCCGCGGCAGGGGGGCTGCACCGCGGCCGCGCCCGGCGGATGCGCCGGGAGGCCGTGCCAGCCTTGGCCCGCCCGCGGCTGTGCGTAGGCTCGGCGCCCATGGCCGCGACGCGCACCGTGGGCTGGGACGAGATCGAGGCGCTGGCGGCTACGCTGGCCGCCGTGGCGCAGGCGTGCGCCCCGCCCGGGGGCTACGACCGCGTGGTGGCCGTGGCCCGGGGTGGGCTGGTGCCCGCAGCGCTGCTGGCCGGGCGGCTGGACGTGGCGCGCGTCGAGGGCGTGCAGGTACGCGCCTACGCCGGCCGGCAGGGCGGCACGCAGGCCCAGTGGGTGGGCCCGCCGCCGGCGGTGGCCGGGCCCAGCGGCGAGCCGGCCCGCACGCTCGTGGTGGACGAGCTGGTCGAGGGCGGCGCCACGCTGGCCTGCGTGGGGGCCGCGCTGCCGCTGGCCAAGCTGGCCGTGCTGCTGGTCAAGGGCAGCCTGTGCGCCGGCAGTGCACCGGCCCCCGGTGCCGTGCGCGTGGCGGCGCTGGAGGCGCGTGGCGTGTGCCGGCCCGTGCTGGCGGCCACCTGCACGGATGCTGGCGCGTGGCTGGTGTTCCCGTGGACGCCGCCGGCCGAGCGCGGGGGCTGAGCCGGGCGCCTCAGCCTGCGTGGCCGGACGAGCCGCCGTGCGCCGGCAGTACATCGACCACGCGGTGCGGGATGTCCCGCAGCTGCCAGGCCGTCTCGGAGAAGGTGCTGCCCACGCTGCCCAGCACGGCGCGGCAGCGGGACAGGCACCAGAGGTCGAGCAGGGCATCCTCGATGGCCTCGGGGCAGTTGCGGTCCAGGCTGCGCGGCGTCGAGTGCACGATGGCCGCGCCGTGCTCCTGCACGAGCGCCTGCAGCACGGCGCTGTCGTCGGTGGCCACGTAGAAGCGCGTGCCCGGGTCGCGCCGCCGCTCCTGCCTGAGCGCCTGCTGGAAGGCTTCCAGCGGGCTGCGGCGCAGCGCCTCGGCGTGGTCCGTGCGCCGGATGTGCACGCCCAGTGCCTGCTCGAGTCCGCGCGAGGCCTGCGCGATGCGCGCGGCCAGCGCCGGCGCCGGCCGGAAGCCCTGGAACGGCGCGCCGTCCGCATAGAAGCGCGTGTCGCCCCGGATGCGCAGCCGCGCAGCTTGGCGCGCGCGTTCCAGCAAGGCTTGTGGGTCGTTGCGCAGGGTGTACAGCCCGGCGCGGTACCAGGTGTCGGTGCCGCGCAGGTCCGCCCAGCCCTGGCGCACGCGCGTGGAGATGCGGCCCGCCAGCGTGTCGTTGTGCACGCAGGCGATCGAGGCCAGGCCCGGCAGGGGCTCGAAGAGGCGCTCGAGCCGGCAGTTGAGCTGGTGGCCCAGCTTCCAGAGCACGTGCACGGGCCGCTGGAGCCGGCGCCCGAGCGCGAGGGCGGAGTCGAGCATCGCCATGCGGTTGCACAGCCCGCCGCCGGGCACGACGGTGATCACCGCCCGCGCTCCGTCCCGCACCCTGCCGCACGCCCTGCTGCGGGCCGTGCCGCGCGCCGGGCGCACCTTGCTGAGGGCCGGGCTGCGCACGCGTCAGGCGAAGTCATGCGACGAAAGTACCATCTTGGCC
>JBJTIJ010000048.1:0-1300 GCA_046094945.1 Planctomycetia bacterium
GCAGGGCCTCGACCACCACGCCCGCCAGCGGCACGTCGCCGGGGCCGTAGCTGCCGTCGGCCGGGCAGGCGCCGTCACGGTACACGATGCCGCCGGCGCGCTGCTGGCTGAAGCCGAAGTCGACACGGCTCTCGCCGCCCGCGGGCAGCGCGAAGGGCCCGACCACCGTGGGCGTCGCCGGCCACAGCGTCACGAGAACCGGGTCGCTGCCCTCCACGCGCACCTGGTAGGTGCCGGCCAGCAGGCCCTCGAAGGCGTAGCTGCCGTCGGGGCCGGTGAGCACCTCGAAGGGCGTGAGCGCGTCGCCGTCGATGCGCACCAGCAGCACGCGCACATTCGCCAGGCGCGTGTCGCCCGCGTCCAGCGTGGTGTCGTTGGTGCAGGGCGCATTCAGGGAGGCGATGCCGTAGATGCGGCCCAGCAGGGCGCAGTAGCCGAAGTCTTGGCCCTCGACCGTGCCGCCGGGCAGCACCACGGGCGTGCGCACCACCGGGATGGTGGCCTGCAGGCCCGAGAGGCCCGGCTGGCCGGGCACCACCTGCACGCGCCAGCCGCGGGCGTCCAGGTCCTTGAAGCAGTAGCGGCCGTCGGCACCCGTCACCGTGGTGAAGCGCGGCGCCGCGGGCGGGCCCTCGTTGGCGAACCACAGGCCCACGGTCACGCCGGCCAGCGGCTTGTCGCCGAGGTCGTAGTCGCCGTCGCAGCCGTTCTCCAGGTCGTTCTCGTAGACGCGGCCGCAGATGCTGCCACCGCAGAACGGGAAGTCCTGCTTGCGCACCTCGCCCTCGAGCAGGGCCAGCGGCACCGACAGCGCGCTGCCGGGGGCCAGCACCACCAGCTGGGGCTGGCTGCCGTCCACGCTCACCGTGTACGCACCGGCCTCCAGGCCCATGAAGGCGTAGGTGCCGTCGGCGCCCGTCAGCACCTCCACCGGCAGGCGCACGGGGCTCGTGCCGGCCAGCACCACGCGCACGCCCGCCAGGGGCGCGTCATCGGGCTGGTAGACGCCGTCGCAGCCCTGCGTGCCGCTCTCGCGGAACACGCGGCCCGCCACCGTGCTGCGCAGCACGGTGCAGTAGCCGAAGTCCTGGCCCAGCAGCGACTGGCCGGCCACCAGCACCGGCAGGCGCGTGGTGGCGCCGTCGGGGCGCAGGCCCACCAGCAGCGGCTGGTTCTCGCCCACCTGGATGCGGTAGGCGCCCGCGGGCAGGTCACGGAAGCAGTAGCCGCCCGCCAGGTCGGTCACCGTCGTGGCCAGCGCGGGAGCCGCCAGCGGCGAGGAGGCCAGCCACAGGTTCAC
>JBJTIJ010000049.1:0-3538 GCA_046094945.1 Planctomycetia bacterium
GCCCCAGCCCGTTGAGCAGGAAGACGTGGAGGTCGCTCACGGGTGGGAGGGCAGGGAGGCCTTGGGAGGGGACGCGCGGCCGGTGCGCCGGGCGCGGGGCCCAGAGATCACCCGGTCACCGGCTCACTCGGGCGAGACGGCCTTCACGAACTTGAAGCCGTTGTCCACGCGCACCACCACCAGCGGCTTCTTGGGCGTGCGGTCGGCGTTGTCCAGCGAGATGGAGCCCGTCACGCCCTGCACGCCCTTGGTGCTCGCGATGGCCTGCGCCAGCTGCTTGCGGTCGCTGGGGTCCTGGCAGCGGCCCACGGCGTCGGCCAGCACCAGCAGCGCGTCGTGGCCCACGGCGGCCATCGCGCCCGGCGGCTTGCCGAAGCGCTGCGTGTAGCGCGTCACGAAGGACTGCACCAGGGGCGTGGGGTCGTCGGCGGCGAAGTGCGTGGTGAAGTAGATCGGGTTCTTCACGTCGCCGGCCAGCGCCACGAGGTCGGGCGAGTCCAGGCCGTCGCCGCCGATGATGGGCGTCTCGCCCCACGCGCCCTGCGCCTGCTTGAGCATCAGGCCGGCCTGCGCGTAGTAGCCGGCGATGAAGATCACCTGCGCGGCGGCGTCCTTCACGTTCTGCACGAGGTTGCTGTAGTCGGTGTCGGTGCCCTGGTAGTAGGTGCGCACCAGCTCGCCGCCCGCCGCCTCGTAGGCCGCGCGGAACGACTCCGACAGGCCCGTGGCGTAGGGCGCCGACTTGTCCTCGACCACGGCCACCTTCTTCCAGCCCTGCGAGAGGGCGAAGCGCGCCAGCGCCGGGCCCTGGAAGCCGTCCTTGAAGCAGATGCGGCTGCAGTACTCGGGGTTGGTGCCCTCGACCGTCACGGTGTCGTTGGTGGCGCCGGGCGTGAGGCCGGGCACGCCCGACTCGCGGCACTCCTGGAAGATCTTCTTGGTGATGCCGCTCGTCACCGAGCCCACGATCACGTGCACGCCGGCGGTGTTGATCAGCGTCTTGGCCTGCGTGGCGGCCGGCTCGGGCTTGCTCTGCTCGTCCTTGAGCACGAGGTCCCACGGCACCTTGGGCTGCTTGCGCGCGGCCAGGTCCTCCTGGGCGATCTGCATGCCGTTCCACGCCTCCTCGCCGAAGGTGCTGTGGTCGCCCGTCATGGGCAGGATCACGCCCACCTTGAGGCGCGCGGCGCCGCCGCTGCCCCCCTGCTGGGGGCCCCCGCAGGCGCCCAGCGCCAGCGCGGCCAGCAGGGCAGGGACCCACGCGGAGAGGCGGGAGGGGACGCGGCGCATGGGGCACTCCAAGGTCGGGGCCGGCGGGCGCCGGCCGGGGCGCCGTACTGTAGCCAAGGGGCGCCTGCGGCGGGACGACCACTTCCCGGCCGGGCGGCCGCCCACGCGCCCCGGCAGGCAGGCGGGCGCCGGGGCCCGACGGCGTATCCTCCTCGCCATGCGTGCCCACCCCCTGCGAACCGGTCCCGTGCGCCCTGCCGTGGCGCGCCTGCTGCTGGCTCCCGTGCTGGCCCTGCTGCTGGCGGGCTGCGATGCCGGCCAGCGCGACAACCCCGGCGCGGACAACACGCTGGGCGCCCCGCAGGTGCGCGTGAGCACGCCCCACGAGGGGCAGGTGGTGGTGCCCTCGCGCCCGGGCGGCCCGGTGCTGGCCAAGATCGACGTGATGCACCGCCTCGGGCGCAACGCGGGCGCCCGCGTGCGCTACCGCCTCGACAAGGGCAGCGCGCAGGGCGCATGGGCCGAGCTGGCCGACCCGGCCGCCGCCGTCTCGCTGGGCGTGCTGGCCCCCACCGGCGCCGACGAGTCCTACGTGCTGGTGGTCGAGGTGCTCGACAAGGCCGGCACGCCCTACACGCAGGAAGAGAAGGTGGGCGAGGGCGAGGCTGCCCGCACGCGCGTGAAGAACCCCGACGCCACGCTGCGCCGCACCTTCCGCGTGGCCAACGCCTGGAAGTAGGCGCCGCACGGCGCGCGCCGCGCAGCCGGCCGCAGGCCGTGCGTGCCGGGCGACGCGGGCCCTAGCCCCGGCGGCTGTCCTTGGCCGGCTTGGGGTTGCCCTTGGCGCCGCCCTTGCCCGCCGCGGCCGCCTGGCGCTTGAGCCAGGCCTCGAGGTCCTCGGGCGCGCGGAAGGCCTCGCCCGTGATGTCCTGCAGGGCCTGCTCGAGGGCCGCCACCACCTGCGGCCGCGCGCGCTGCTTGTCCGGGTGGCCGAACACCATCTGCCAGGTGCGCTTGGCGGTGGCGTTGTCGCCGACGATGTCCACCACGCCGCCCGTCTCCCACGAGGCCGGCGTGGGGTAGCAGCGGTAGAGGTGCAGCAGCGTGGGCAGCGCCTCGCGCACCTTCCAGCGCCCCAGCAGGCGCAGCGCCTCCACCACCGTGGCATCGCGCGGGTGGTGCAGGAACACGTCCCAGGCCGCGATGCCCGCCGGGCGCTCGCCGGCCAGCGCCGCCGCCAGGCGCAGGCCCTCGCCCCAGGCCATGCCGCGTGCCGCCAGCCGCTCCAGCGCCTGCTGCCCCTCGGGCGTCTCCAGCACCGGGTCGTGGGTGCGCGGGTCGAGCAGGAAGCCGGGATCGCCGCGCGCGCGGCGCTCCTCCTCGGCAGCCGCCTCGCCGTCCAGCCAGCGCAGCACGGCCGGCGCCACCTTGGCCGAGGCCGCCGCCTGCGCGCCCAGCAGCGCAAGGCAGGCCGCCTGCGCCTCGCCGCCCGGCTCGTGGGCCAGCACGTGCAGCAGCTGCTCGGCCACCTTGGCGTGCACGCCGGGCACCGCCGCGCGCAGCGCCGCGGCCCGCGCCGCGTCGCCCTCCACGCGCGCCGCCTTCTTGAGGGCCGCCAGCACGGCGCCCACCTCGGCCTCCGCCAGCGCACGGGCCGCGGCGGCCGGCGGCGCCTGCGCCACGCCGCCCGGCCCAGGCACCGGGGCGGGGCCATCGCCGGGCGGCGGTTCCTGTGCTCGCGCCGAGCGCAAGGGCAGCCCGCCCAGCAACACGCCTAGCAACACGACCAGCACGGCAGGCAGCCACGCGCCCGGCAGCAACTGCCGCAGGGCCCGCCCGGACGCCGCAGGAAAGGGCGCGGCCCCCTCCTTTGCGCTGCTGCTGCGGCCGGCGTAGGAGAGGTGCTGCACGGGGCTCCTGGCCAGGGCGGGGGGTCGAGGCCTGCGCCGGGTGCTGGGGGCCCCTGCGGAGCACCTGCGGCCCAGCACCCGGTTGCGTTCCGTTGGCAACCGGCGTGCCCGCGACCCAACCGGCCGCGGCTGGCCCCGCCCGGGGCCCCGCCCGGCAGCGAGCTGGGCCCCTGCCGCGCGCGGGTGACGGCGGCGCTACGCCAGCACCACGCGGTGTATCGCCCGCGGCTCGCCCGGGCGCGCGGTCCTCGCGTGGCCCGGGCATGCCCGGCGACCGGGCCCAAGGCACGCGACTTGCCATGCGTCGCCCATGACGACCCACCGCCTCTCCCTAGCCCTCCTCCCCCTGCTCGTGGCCGCCCTGGGCACCACGCTGGTGCTGGCCGGCGAGCGCCCGG
>JBJTIJ010000050.1:0-4490 GCA_046094945.1 Planctomycetia bacterium
GTGCGCAGCACGGTGGGCAGCAGGGTGGGCAGCACGGTGGCCCGCCGGGCGGCCAGGCGGGCAAGGGGCGCTCGGTGGGCTACCGGCCGCACCGGCGCGGCGCGCGCCCGCGCTAGGGCGGCGCGAGGGCGGCGCCAGGGCCGCGCCGGCAGCCCTGCGGCGCCGGCGCCGGGCGCCGGCTCGCGGGCCGCCCTTGCCAGCGGCCGTGGCCCATGGCCTCCTAGCGGGGATGGACGGACGCCTGTTCCTCACCCTGTGCCTGTTCGCCGCCACGATCCTCGTGGTGTGGGCCTTCGGCATGCTGTTCGCGCCCTTCCTGGTGCCCATCGCCTGGGCCATGTGCCTGGTGGCCGTCACCAGCCGGCCCTACGAGGCCCTGAGCCGGCGCTGGAACCGGCCGCGCACGGCCGCGTTCGTGATGACCACGCTGACGGCCGCGCTGGTGCTGCTGCCGGCGCTGATGCTGCTGTGGACGGCGCTGCACGAGCTGCTGGCGCTCTCGCGCGGTGGCGTCGAGCAGGCCGGCGCGCGCATCAAGGAGGTGGTGCCCGGGCTCTACGAGCAGGGCCGCGCGCTGCTGGAGCGGCTGGGCGTGGACACCGACCGCGTGGGCAAGGAGATCGTCGAGCGCCTGCCCACGATCGCCTACGGCGGCATCGCGCAGGGCGCGCTGAGCGTGGTGGGGGGGCTGGGCACCTTCCTGATCGGCTTCCTGTTCATGCTGGCCACGCAGTACTCGCTGTACCTGGCCGCGCCGCGCCTGAGCGGCTGGATCTGCAGCATCTCGCCCATCGGCACCACGCACACGCAGGACGTGCTGGGCGTGCTGCGCCGCACCACGGTGGCCGCCCTCTACGGCGGCGTGATCGTGTCGCTGGTGCAGGGCGTGGTGGCCGGCATCGGCTACGTGGTGGCCGGCGTGCCCAGCCCCGTGCTGTGGGGCCTGGTCACCTGCCTGGCGGCGCTGGTGCCGCTGGGCGGCGCCGCGCTGGTGTGGGCGCCGGCCGTGGCCTGGCTCTTCCTCGTGGGCGACACGGGCCACGCCGTGTTCCTGCTGCTGTGGTCGGCGTTGCTGGTGAGCACGCTGGACAACGTGTTGCGTCCCTGGCTGCTGAGCAAGCACTCCGGCGAGGCCATCCACCCGCTGGTGCTGCTCTTCGCCGTGCTGGGCGGCATCGGCCTCTTCGGCATGAGCGGCATCGTCTTCGGCCCGCTGCTGATCGCCTTCCTCACCACGCTGGCCGTGCTCTACCGCAAGCACGTGGTGCCGATGCTGGCCGCGCGCGCGGCCGAGTCGCCGCAGCCGCCCTCGCCGCCGGCGGCACCGGCCCCGCCTGCACCGCCGGCCGCCTGAGCGCCGCGCCCGCGCGCCGCGGCCAGCCCCTGCCGGGGCCTAGTTCAGGCCGGGGTCGGGCGCGGACGGGCCGCTGCGCGGGCCCCAGCCGCCCAGCCCGCCCAGCCCCGGCTGCGGGGCGGGCGTGGCGCGCTCGAGCGCTGCGCGCCAGCCCGGCTCGCCGGGCGGCGCGAAGGCGTCCTGCGCCGTGGCGGGCGTGGTGAGCCAGGCCGCGTCCTGCAGCTCGGCCTCCAGCTGGCCCGCGCCCCAGCCCGCGTAGCCGGCGAAGAGGCGCAGGTGCGCCGGCGGGTGGGCCAGCAGCCGGCCCAGCGCGTCCGGGTCGCTGGTGAGGTAGAGGCCCGCGACGGCCGTGGCCTCGCCGTCGGCGGGGCGGTCGTGGAGCGCGAAGAGCGGCCCGGCCACCGGCCCGCCCACGAACACCGGCGCCTCGACGGCGCAGGGGCCCTCGCCGGCGCGCGCCCACAGCTCGGCCACGCGCGTCTCGCTGGCACGGTTGAGCACCAGCCCGAAGGCGCCCTGCCCCTCGTGCTGCAGCAGCAGCACCACGCTGGCGCCGAAGCTGGGGTCGGTCATCCAGGCCGGCGCCACCAGCAGCTGTCCGCTCCAACCGTGCATGCAGGCTCCCGCGCCGTGGGGGCGACATCCTACGGGCGCAGCGTGTAGAGTCCCGCGCATGCGGCGCGCCCTGCCCCTCGTGCTGTGCCTGGCCGCGGTCCTGTGCTGCGCACGGGGGGCGGTCCGCCCGCTGTCTGCGGCTGACGACTGGCCCGAGGCGCGCAAGGCCTTCCTGGCCAAGTCCAAGAGCCCCGACTGGAAGGTGCGCAGCACGGCCTTCGGCGACCTCGCCTACTTCGATGACGAGAAGGCCGTGGCCGCCGTGCTGGGCGTGCTGGCCGGCGAGTCGCAGCCCAACGTGCTGCTGGCCGGCATCCGCGCGCTGGGCGCCTTCCGCAGCGAGGCGGCACGCGCGGCCGTGGCCGAGACGCTGCGCAAGGGCAAGGACCCGCTGCGGCTCTATGCGCTCTTCGCCGTGGCCGACCAGCCCGGCAGCGAGGGCAAGGACGTGCTGCTGGAGCTGCTGCAGGCGCGCGAGGCCCCCGTGCTGGCGCAGGCAGCCCTCGCGCTGGGCCGCAAGCAGGTGCGCGAGGCACTGCCCTCGCTGCTGGCCCTGCTGCGCCACAAGGACGTGCGCGTGCGCGGCGCGGCGGCGCGCGCCGTGCGCTACCTGGCCGGCGCCGCCGGCACGCCCCCGGCCGCAGGCGGGGCCCCGGCCGCAGGCGGGGCCACGGCCCCGAGCGGCCCGCCGGCCCGCTCGCTGGCCACGCCCGAGGTGCTGGGGGCGCTGGTGGATGCGCTGGAGGCGGGCGAGGGCCGCGAGCGTGCCGACCTGCTCGCCACGCTGCAGCACCTCACGCGCCAGGAGCTGGGCTGGGACGTCGCGGCCTGGCGCGCGCTGGCGCAGGGCGCGCCCGTGGAGGCGCTGCCGCGCAACCCGCGCCACCCGGCCTACTTCTTCGGCCTGCCCGTCTTCGGGCGTCGGCTGGTGCTGCTGGCCGACAACAACGTGCGCACCGAGGACGCCCACCCGTTCGCCGAGCGCGCGCGGCTGCAGGAGGTGTGCAAGGTGCCCGGGGCGCGGCCCGTGCCGTGGTTCGAGCTCAAGACGCTGCAGCAGCTGCTGCGTGCGCACGTCAAGCGCACCGTGGCGGACCTCCCCTCCGGCACCAGCTTCGAGCTGGTGATCGTCTCGGGCAAGGCGCGTGGCACCTTCGGCAAGCTCACGGCGGCCAACGACGGCACCAAGGCCACGGCCGCCACGGCCCTCGACGAGGCGCGCGTCGAGAGCGGCAACGATGTCTTCAGCGCGCTGGACGGCGCGCTGGACATCACCAGCCGCAAGGACAGCGTGGCGTGGGACACCGGGCCCGAGGAGGTGCTCTACGCCATCGTGGCCCTGCCGTGGCTGGCCGAGCAGAGCGATCCCGCGGTGGTGGCCGCGGCCATCGGCCTCAAGGCCCGCATGCGCGGCGTGCCGCTCACGCTGGTGGGGCTGGGCGAGCACCCCTACGAGATGTGCCAGGCGCTGGCCGAGGCCACGGGCGGGACCTACCTCAACCTGTCGAAGTAGGGCCGGCCGCGCGCCGCCGCCGGCCGCCGGGCCCCCGCCACGGGGGCAGGCGGCGCGGCCAGCCCGGGGGGCGGGGCGAGGGGCACGCGGGCCCAGCACCGGGCCGCTATGCTGCGGCCGTGCTTGCTGGAGGCTTCCCGATGGCACGTTCCCTAGCCCTGGCCCTGTCCCTGTGCGCCTCGCTGTCCCTGCTGGCCGCGCACGGGCACGCGCAGCCCCCGGCGGGTGCGCCGGCACCTGCGGCGCCCACGGTGGCCACGCCGGTGGCGGCCGAGGCCGCGGTGGCGGCGTTCCGCGAGGCCTTCAAGGCCAAGGGCCTCAAGGGCGAGGAGCGGCTGGCGCAGCGCGACTGGGCGCTGGGCGAGCTGGCCAAGGTGCAGCACCCGCTCGTGGTGGGCGAGCTGGGCGACCTGGCGCGCGGCGGCGACGAGAAGCTGCGCACGCTGGCGGTGGTCTACCTGGGCGACCAGCGGGCCCTGCCCGCGCTGGCCGGCGAGCAGGTGCTGGCGGCCATCAAGAAGGGCCGCGCCGACACGGTGCTGGTGCTCTCGGGCCTGCACAGCCTGGGCGCGCTCAAGTACCTCGGCGCCGACGCCCTGCTCGTGGACCTGATGAAGGTGGACGACTACGTGGTCAAGAAGGCGGCCATCACCGCGGCGGGCCAGGTGGGCGACATGCGCCTGCTGGACGAGCTGCTCAGGCTGCTGGGCGTCGATCCCAAGGCCCCGCCGCCCACCTCGGGCGGCGCCGAGCCCGAGAAGAGCGGCGGCAAGGAAGTCGTCGAGGAGGGCTACAGCTGGGAGGGCGCCGAGGCCACCGTGGACAACGGGGACTCGGACAACTCCGGCGAGAACGCCGAGGCCAAGGCCAAGGCCGAGGCGCAGATCGCGGCCAACAAGGCCGCCGCCGGCACGGGCGGCGGCGGGGGCGGCAGGCTGCCGCGCCGGCCACGGTGGCGCGGGGGTGGCGCCTAGCGCCGGAGCGCCTCGCGCTGCTGCGCCTCGAGGG
>JBJTIJ010000051.1:0-4854 GCA_046094945.1 Planctomycetia bacterium
GCCACGGCAGCGGCGACGGCAGCGGAAGTCGCAGCGTTGCCTGACGCCGCGGCCGGCGGCCCGTGGCCCCGGCCGGCCCGGCGGGCCGCCTTCGTGGACGTGGCGCTCGACCTGCCGGTGGACCGCCTCTTCACCTACGCGGTGCCCGAGCCGCTGCGCACGCGCGCCGCCGTGGGCCGGCGCGTGCACGTGCGCTTCCGCGGGCGCAAGGCCATCGGCTTCATCGCGGCCGTGCGCGCCACCTGCGAGCTGGCCAAGGTGCTGCCGCTGGCGGGCATCCCCGACGAGCCGGCGCTGCTGACGGCCGACCTGCTCGAGCTGGCCACCTTCGTGGCCCGCTACTACGGCTGCTCGCTGGGCGAGGCCTTCGCCGCCATGGTGCCGCGCGGCGTGCGCGGGCGCGGCGAGCAGGCCGGGCGCGTGGTGCTGCGGCTGGCGCCCGTGGCGGCGGGCCAGCCCGCGCCGCGCATCGCCTCGGGCCCGCGCGAGCGCGTGCTGCGCCTGCTGGCGGCCCATCCCGAGGGCCTGCCGGCCGCCGAGGTGCTGCGCGAGGCCAAGGTCTCGCGTGGGCCCGTCATGGCGCTGGTCAAGGCGGGGCAGCTGCTCTCCTCGCGCGAGCTGGCGCCGGCCGACGACCTCGAGCAGGCCGCCGCCAGCCCGCCGGCGGAAGAAGACCGCGTGCCGCCGCCGCTGATGCCCGGGCAGCAGGCGGCGCTCGAGGCCGTCGAGCAGGCGCTGGCCTCCGGCACCTTCGCGCCCTTCCTGCTGCTGGGCATCACCGGCTCGGGCAAGACCGAGGTCTACCTGCGGGCCATCGCCGCCACGGTGGCCCGCGGGCGGCAGGCCGTGGTGCTGGTGCCCGAGATCGCGCTCACGCCGCAGACCGTGCGCCGCTTCCGCGCGCGCTTCGAGCGCGTGGCCGTGCTGCACAGCGGCCAGTCCGAGGCCGAGCGCGCGCGCGCCTGGCGGCGCATCCACGCCGGCGAGGCCGACGTGGTGATCGGCCCGCGCAGCGCGGTCTTCGCGCCCGTGCCGCGCCTGGGCCTGCTGGTGGTGGACGAGGAGCACGAGACCACCTTCAAGCAGCAGAACGTGCCGCGCTACCACGCGCGCGACGCCGGCCTCGTGCGCGCGCGCGCCGTGGGCGCCGCCGTGCTGCTGGGCAGCGCCACGCCCTCGCTGGAGTCGTGGCGCAACGCGCAGGAGGGGCGCTACCGCCTGCTGCGGCTGGGCCAGCGCCCGGGCGCGCGCACGCTGCCCAGCGTGCAGGTGGTCAGCCTGCGCAGCGGCGACGAGCGCCCCGAAGCCCGCGCCTGGCTGGGGCGCACGCTGCTGCTGCGCATGCGCGAGGCGCTGGCCGCGCGCGGCCAGGTGATCCTGCTGCAGAACCGGCGCGGCTTCGCCACCAGCGTGGCCTGCCCGCGCTGCGGCTGGGTGCTGCGCTGCCACCAGTGCAGCGTGGGCCTCACCTACCACCGCCACGGGCACCGCGCGCTCTGCCACCTGTGCGCGCACGAGCGCGAGGCGCCCAGCACCTGCCCCGACTGCGCGCTGCCGGCACTGCGCATGCAGGGCGTGGGCACGCAGACCGTCGAGGAGGAGGTGCGCTCGCGCTTCCCTGACGCGCGCGTGGCGCGCATGGACAGCGACAGCATGGGCCGGCGCGACGCCTACGAGGACGTGCTGGGGCGCTTCGGCCGCGGCGAGATCGACGTGCTGGTGGGCACGCAGATGGTGGCCAAGGGCCTGCACTTCCCGGCGGTCACGCTGGTGGGCATCATCTCGGCCGACACGGCGCTGCTGCTGCCCGACTTCCGTGCCGCCGAGCGCACCTTCGCGCTGGTCGAGCAGGTGGCGGGGCGCGCCGGGCGCGGCGACGAGGACGGGCGCGTGGTGGTGCAGACCACGCTGCCCGACCATCCCGCCATCCGGCTGGCGGCCGAGCACGACTACGAGGGCTTTGCCGCGCTCGAGCTGGCCGACCGCCAGGCGCACGGCTACCCGCCCTGGACGCGCCTGCTGCGCGTGGTCGTGCGCGGCGCGCGCGAGGAGGCCGTCGCGGCCCGGGCGCAGGCCGCCGCCGACCTGCTGGCGCCGCTGGCGCCGCCGCTGGTGCTGCTGGGCCCGGCCGTGCCCACGGTGGCGCGCGTGGAGGGCAAGGCGCGCCGCCACCTGCTGGTCAAGGCCCCCACGGCCGGCCACATCGCGCAGGCGCTGCAGCGGCTGCGGGCCGCGCCGCGACCGGCCCGCGGCGTGGAAGAGCAACTGGACGTCGACCCGGTGGGCCTGCTCTAGGCGTGCACAGCCCGCGCCGCGCGCCTCAGCGCGCAGCCCTCGTAGCGCGCCTCAGCGCGTGGGCTGCCCCGTCGGCCCCGGCGGCCGCGCCGCCAGCGCCGCGTACCAGCGTGCCCACGCCGGTGCCGACACGCCCAGCGCGCGCTCCTCCAGCGGGGTCAGGGGCCGGCCCTGCAGGCGGCCGGCATGCGCCGCCAGCGCGGCGGCGAACAGCGGCTTGTCCTCGTCGGCGGCCTGCTCCAGCCACTGCACGGTGCGCACGAAGCCCGGGCCGTGCCCGTGCTTGCCCAGCGCCACGGCGGCGCCCAGCCGCACGCGCTCGGAGGCGTCCTCCAGCAGGCGCATCAGCAGGTCGACGGCCCTCCGGTCGCTCACCTCGCCCAGCGCGCGCGCCGTGTGCAGGCGCACCAGCGGGTCCTGGTCGGCCAGCGTGGCGGCCATGCGCTGCAGCAGCTCGTCCTCGGCCACGCGGTCGGGCGCCATGCCCACCCGGCGCCTCGCCTCCAGCACGCGCGCCACGGCCAGCGGCGCGTAGCGCCGCACGTCGGCATCCCGCGAGGCCACGTGCAGGCCCAGCGGTCCCAGCGGCGTGGCCGGGTCGGCGCGCAGCTTGAGCGCCAGCAGCGCGTTGGCCACCAGCCGCGCATCGCGCCCGGCCAGCTGCTCGACGAGCACCGCCGTGGCCTCGGCACGGCGCGCGAAGCCCATCGCCATGGTGCCCACGTAGGCGCCCTCGGGCCCGTGCGCGCCGCGGGCGGCGGCCGCCAGCAGCACGAAGTCGGCCTCCACGCGCTGCGCGAGGTCGGCGGCGCGCGCCTCGGCCTCCTGCACGCGCCCCTCGGCCTGCGCCGCGTCGTAGGCCGCCAGGCGCAGGTCGATCTCGCCCAGCCGCCGCTCCTCGGGCGAGAGCGTGGCCGCCGGGGGCGGGGTGGCGCGTGCCGCACCCGACGCGGCCGGAGCCGGCGGCGCGCCCGGCGGCGCCCCGGGGGCCGGCCGCCCGCCCTGCGGGCCGCCGCTGCACGCGGCCAGCAGCAGCGCCGGGCCCAGCAGGGACACCATGCCCGGCAACGCCCAGCACCCGGCAGGCACGCGCCCGGCAGGCACGCGTGCGGCGTCGGGTGCGCATGCCGCGGCAGCGTCATGAGCAACGTGATGCTCACCCTGCCCCCCAGCGTGCACCCCAGCCCGCCGTGTGGCGCAGCGCCCGCCGGCGTGCGCCGCCTCGAGTGCTGCCCTGCTGCGGTTCACCGTGCGCCCTCCGCGCCGCGCGGTGGGGCCGGCGGCGCGGCTTGGACGACGCGCCACTCGGGCCCCGTCCCGCCCGCACTGGCCGGCACCACCGAGCGCAGCACCTCGGGCAGGCGGCGGGGACGCCCGCGCCGGTCGCAGCTGGCCAGCAGGGTCCAGCCCGTGGCCAGCCGCACGTGCTCGCGCCACACCTCGTACTCGAGCCGCAGCGTGGCGCCGCCGGCCTCGGCCGCCGAGCACCACACGTGGATCAGGTCCTCGAACTGGCCCGCGCGAAGGTACTTCACCCCCGCCTCGGCCACCACCAGCAGGGTGCCCTCGTCTTCCAGCGTGCGGTACGACAGGCCCTGCGCGCGGAACCAGTCGGTGCGGGCCTCCTCGAACAGGGCCAGGTAGTGGCCGTGCCACAGGTAGCCCATGCGGTCCACCTCGCTGTAGCGCACGCGCTGCGCGGTGGCATGCCACGCACGGCCGTCGTCGCGCGGCGCACCGGGGGCACGGGACGGAGGCTGGCTCACGCGCGGATTATCGGTCTGGCGGGGGCGCCCGCGTCTTTATTCTTGCGCCCGTGGAGCCCAACGCCCTCCCCCGCGGCGAGCCTCACGCGGCGCAGGATGGCGCGCCGCCGGCCGCGCCGCCGCCTGCGCCCACGCCGCTGGCCGACGCGCTGGCCAGCGACTCGTGGACCGTGCTGGGTGCAGGCCAGGTGCGCGTGCCCGCGCCGCCGCGCCGCCGCTGGGGCCTGGACGTGCTGCTGCTGGGCTGGCTCGTGCCCGGCCTGGGCCAGGTGGTGACGGGCCGCAAGGGCGCTGGCCTGGCGCTGCTGCTCACCATCACCCTGCTGTTCGGCATCGGCTGGGCCGCGAGCGACTTCGCCTGCGTGCACCCGCAGCGCCAGCGGCTGGAGTTCTTCGCGCACGCCGCCGTGGGCGCGCCCGCGCTGCTGGCTGCCGCGCTCGACGACGGCACGCCCTCGCACTCCGCGCCGCGCGCGCGCGACGTGGGCATGCTCTACACCGTGGTGGCCGGCCTGCTGAACGTGATCGCCGTGTGCAGTGCGCTCAGCGACCTGGCCAAGCAGGGCCAGGAGGCACGCCGCAAGCACGGCGAGGCCGTGCAGCTGGCACTGGCCGTGGCGCGGCTGCAGGCGCTGGCGCGCCGCCCGCTGGGCGACGAGCTGCTGCTGGCGCCGCCCGCGGCCGAGCCCGGTGCCGCTGCGGCTGCGCCCAGCGCGCCCGCCGCACCGGCTGCGCCCGCCTCTGCCGGTGCACCGCCCGCGCCCAGCGCCTCCTCTTCCCCCAGCGCCTCCTC
>JBJTIJ010000052.1:0-9383 GCA_046094945.1 Planctomycetia bacterium
GGCCGCCCCCGGCTTGCGACGGCGCGCGTCTATGCTGGCCCCGTCCCGGCGGAGTGCCCCATGAACGCTGCCCGTTGCCTGTGGCTCGCCACGGCCCTGCTGGCGCTGCCTCTCCTGCCCCTGCCGCCTGCGGCACGCGCCGAGCCGCCGCCGGCGGCCCAGCCCGGCGACACCATCGCGTGGGTGCAGCCGGTGACGGCCGCCTACGAGGCCCGCGCGCGACAAGAAGCCGCTCATGATCTGCATCAACAGCGAGCGCGTGGACGGCGGGCGCGTGGAGGCGGCCGCCAAGGAGCTGCGCGACGTGACCTACCGCGACCCGGCCGTGGTGACGCGCTCGCGCGAGTTCGTGTGCTGCTTCCTCACCGCGGGCGGCTCCTCGGACGACTTCGGCGAGCTGCGCGCGCGCTACCAGATCGAGGGCCTGATCGTCTCGCCCCAGCACATCTTCGCCTTCCCGGACGGCACGCTCATCGGCCGCCACGAGTACTGGCCCCACGGCACGGGCGAGCGCTCGGTCAAGGCGCTGCTGGCGCTGATGGACGGCGCGCTGGCCCGCGTCAAGGCGCAGGCCGGCCTGCCGCCGGTGGCGCCCACGCCCGCCCCGGGCGCCACGCCGGAGGCGCCGGCGCTGCCGGCCCCCGGCGGCAACGACGCGGCCTCGGTGCAGCAGCAGCTGCTGCAGGCCGTGGCCGAGGGCCCCAGCGACCGCCGCAAGGAGGCCCTGCGCCGCCTGCTGTTCGAGGACAAGGACGGCGCCAGCCTCAAGGCGCTGCTGGCGCTGTGGCCGCAGCTGGTGGCCGCCAAGGACGTGGCCGCGCAGGTGGACGTGGTGCGCGCGCTGGGCCGCCCGGGCCTGCTGCTGGCCACGACGCTGCTCTGCGAGCAGCTGGACGCCAAGGACGCCGAGCTGCGCGCCAACGCGGCCGTGAGCCTCGAGTACGTGGGCGACCCCGCGGCCACCGGCGCGCTCAAGGGCCGCCTGGACCGCGAGAAGGACGAGCTGGCGCAGTGCCACGTGCTGCGCGCGCTGGGCCGCTGCGGGGCCGCCGACCCCGAGAAGGGCGGCCGCTCGGCCGTGCGCGCCGCCTTGGACAAGCGCGTGGCCTCGAGCAAGACCGAGGCCCTCTCCTGCGCCGCCATCATCGGCATGGCCTACTTCGACAAGGACCCGGCCGCCGCGCGCGCCCTCGAGGAGCACCTGCAGAAGGTGGGCGTGCCGGCCTTCGGCCGCCGCGGCGGCGGCGGCGAGAACACCCAGAAGCGGGCCTACCTGGCCTGGGCGCTGGCCGAGGTGGGCGACCCCAAGAGCAGCGACTTCATGCGCAAGAAGATGCTGCCGGCGATGGACAACGTGGCCGGCGGCTGGATGGTGCAGGGCATCCGCACCTTCTACGACGCGGTGGCCGACGTGTGCGAGGGCAAGGCCGAGCAGATGGGCACCGTCGAGGGCGGCGTGCAGTTCGTGATGCGCGGCGCCGAGACGCCGCTGAAGGACGACGCGCGGCGCGGCCGCGACGACGCCGGCTTCACCCCGCTGGCCGACTGGGACCCGGGCACGGGCGGCCCCGGCGGCCCGGGCGGGCCCGGCGGCGGCTTCCCGGGCATGCCCGGCGGCGGACCGGGCGGGCCCGGCGGGCCCGGGGCCCCCGGCGGCGGCGGCCCGCGCTAGGCGCGCGCACGGGGCCCGCGGCCCCCTGCGGCTACGATCCGGCGCCCATGGGCTCGCGCAGCACGAACCTCGCCTGGATCGACCTGGAGATGACCGGGCTGGACCCGGACCGCTGCCACATCCTGGAGGTCGCCACGCTGGTGACCACGCAGGAGCTCGAGCTGGTGGCGGAGGGGCCCAACCTCGTCATCCACCTCGGCGAGGCCGAGCTGGCCACGCTCAGCGACTGGAGCCGCGAGCACTTCACGGCCTCGGGCCTGCTGGCGCGCTCGGCGGCCTCCACCACCACCTGTGCCGAGGCCGAGGCCGCCACGCTGGCCTTCCTGGCGCGCCACACCGACCCGCGCACCGCACCGCTGTGCGGCAACTCGGTGCACACCGACCGCCACTTCCTCTACACGCGCATGCGGCGCCTGCACGACCACTTCCACTACCGCAACGTGGACGTCTCCTCGTGGAAGGAGGTGCTGCGCCGCTGGTACCCGGGCCGCTACGCCCCGCCGCCCAAGGCCGGCACCCACGAGGCGCTGGCCGACGTGCGCGAGTCGGTGGCCGAACTGCGCTACTACCGGCAGGCCTTCCTGCCGCCGGACGGCACGCCGCCGGCCAGTGCCCCGGGCGGCCCCGCCCCGGCCCGCTCCTAGCCCACGCGCCGCCGGCGCACAGCCCACGCGCCGCCGGCGCACAGCCCCCGCGCGGCCGGACGCGCCTGGCGCGCCGCGCGCCCGGCGCGGGCGCTCACGCCCGCCCGATGCGGGTCACTCCCACTCGATGGTGGCCGGCGGCTTGCTGCTGATGTCGTAGACCACGCGGTTGACGCCGCGCACCTCGTTGATGATGCGGCTGCTCAGGCGCGCCAGCAGCGGGCGGCCCAGGTCGGCCCAGTCGGCCGTCATGCCGTCGGTGCTCTCCACCGCGCGCACGGCCACCACGTTCTCGTAGGTGCGCTCGTCGCCCATCACGCCCACGGTCTTCACCGGCACCAGCACGGCGAACCACTGCCACAGGCGGCGGTCGGCGCCGGCGGCCTCGACCTCCTCGCGCACCACGCGGTCGGCGTTGCGCAGGATGGCCAGCCGCTCCTCGGTCACCTCGCCGGCCACGCGCACGGCCAGGCCCGGCCCCGGGAAGGGCTGGCGCGCCACGATGCGCTCCGGCACGCCCAGCTCGCGCCCGATGGCGCGCACCTCGTCCTTGAACAGCTCGCGGAAGGGCTCCAGCAGCCGGAAGCCCATCTTCTCGGGCAGGCCGCCCACGTTGTGGTGCGTCTTGATCGTCACCGAGGCGCCGCCGAAGGCCGACTGCGACTCGATCACGTCGGGGTAGAGCGTGCCCTGCGCCAGCCAGCGCGCGTTGCGCACCTCGCGCGCCTCGTGCTCGAAGACCTCGACGAACACTCGCCCGATGTGCTTGCGCTTCTGCTCGGGGTCGGTGACGCCGCGCAGCGCCTCGAGGAAGCGCGCGCCCGCGGGCGCGAAGCGCAGCGGGATGTGGTAGCGCTCGCGGAAGGTGCTGAGCACCTCCTCGGCCTCGCCCGCGCGCAGCAGGCCGTTGTCCACGAAGATGCAGGTGAGGCGCTCGCCGATGGCGCGGTGGATGAGCACCGCCGCCACCGTGCTGTCCACGCCGCCGGAGAGGCCGCAGATGACCTGCTCGTCGGGGCCCACCATGGCCCGGATGCGGGCCACCGACTCCTCCACGAAGCCGCTCATCTTCCAGTCGCCCGAGGCGCGGCACACGCCGAAGAGGAAGTTGCGCAGCAGCTCGGTGCCGCGCGGGCTGTGCGTCACCTCGGGATGGAACTGCACGCCGTAGACCGGCCACTGGCCGTGGCGCACGGCGGCGAAGGGCGCGCTGGGCGTGGCGGCGATGGCCGTGAAGCCGGGCGCCGGGGCGTCCACGCGGTCGCCGTGGCTCATCCACACGTCCACCTCGGCGCCCAGGCCGGCGAACAGCACCTCGCCGCCGGGCAGCACGCGCACGCTGGCGTGGCCGTACTCGCGGTGGTCGGCCTTGGCCACCTTGCCGCCCAGCACGTGCGTCATCAGCTGCATGCCGTAGCAGATGCCCAGCACGGGCGTGCCGCTGGAGAAGACGGCCGCGTCCAGCGTGGGCGCCCCCTGCTGGTAGGCGCTCCACGGGCTGCCCGAGAGCACGATGCCCTTGGCCTGCCGGGCCCGCTCGGGCGTGAGCGCCTTGGGCAGCACGATCTCGGCAAAGCAGCCCTGCTCGCGCACGCGCCGCGCGATGAGCTGCGCGTACTGGGCGCCGAAGTCCACCACGAGGAAACGCTCGTGGGCCGGCGCCTGCGCGCCGCCGGCAGCGCCGGGCACGGGGCCGCTCACAGCGTGGGCTCCACCAGGTAGTTGGGCGCCTCGCGCGTGATCTGCACGTCGTGCGGGTGCGACTCCATCAGGCCGGCATTCGTCACGCGCACGAAGCGCGCCTCGCGCGCCAGCTCGGGCAGCGTGGTGCAGCCCAGGTAGCCCATGCCGCTCTTCACGCCGCCCACCAGCTGGTGCACGAAGGGCGCCAGCGGGCCGCGGAAGGGCACGCGCCCCTCCACGCCCTCGGGCACGTACTTGTCGCTCACCTTGACGTCGGCCTGCCCGTAGCGGTCGGCGCTGCCCTTGCGCATCGCGCCCAGGCTGCCCATGCCGCGCACGCTCTTGAACTGGCGCCCGTGGTAGTAGATCAGCTCACCGGGGCTCTCCTCGACGCCCGCCAGCAGCGAGCCGACCATCACGCACGAGGCGCCCACGGCCAGCGCCTTGGCGATGTCGCCGCTGTAGCGGATGCCGCCGTCGGCGATGACCGGCACCGGCGTGCCCTTGGAGAGGCGCGCCACCTCGCGCACCACCATGTCGATGGCCGAGAGCTGCGGCACGCCCACGCCCGCCACCACGCGCGTGGTGCAGATGCTGCCGGGCCCGATGCCCACCTTGAGGCCGTCGGCGCCCGCCTCCAGCAGGTCGCGCGCCGCCTCGGCCGTGGCGATGTTGCCGGCCACGAAGTCGACGTTGGGGTGCGCGGCCCGGTAGCGCCGCAGCGCCCCCATCACGTTGTCGCTGTGGCCGTGGGCGGTGTCGATCACCACCACGTCCACGTGCGCGTCCACCAGCGCCGCCACGCGTGCGTCGTCGGCCACGCCCACCGCGGCGCCCACCACCAGGCGCCCCGTGGGGGCGAGGTTGGCCTGCGGGAACTGCTCCAGCATCTCGATGTCGCGGATGGTGATCAGGCCGCGCAGCCGGCCGGCGTCGTCCACCAGCAGCAGCTTCTCGACCTTGGCCTGGTCGAGGATGCTGCGCGCATCCTGCAGGCGCGTGCTGGGCGGGGCCGTCACCAGCGGCGGGCGCGTCATCACCTGCGCCACCTCGCCCTGCGTCTCGCGGAACTTGAGGTCGCGCCGGGTCAGGATGCCCACCACCTTGCGCTCGCCGTCCACGATCGGGATGCCGGAGATCTTGTGGATCTCCATCAGCTCGCGCGCGCGCGCGATGGGCGCGTCGGGCGCCAGCGTGACCGGGTCGGCGATCACGCCGTTGACCGAGCGCTTGACCTTGGTCACCTCGCGCGCCTGGTCGGCCGGCGCCAGGTTCTTGTGGATCACGCCCAGCCCGCCCAGCCGGGCCAGCGCGATGGCCAGCCCGCTCTCGGTGACCGTGTCCATGGCGGCGGACACGATCGGGATGTTGAGCGGCACGCGGCGCGAGAAGCGCGACCGCACGTCGGTCTGGGACGGCAACGTGCTGCTCCGGCGAGGGACGAGCAGGACGTCGTCGAAGGTCAGGGCTTCGCCGAGGATTCGGTCTTCCATAGAGCGAGGGAAGCACGCAGGGGGGACAGTGCAACCCCCGGCGGGCCCGCCGTCCCGCCACCCCGCGCCCGGCCGAGGGCCAGGTCCAGCGCCAGCAGCAGGGCCGCCAGGCCCAGCAGGGCCTGCGCCCAGCCGGGGGCGGGCGCGCCGGGGGCCGGCTGCGGCGCCGGCAGCGGGCCGGGCAGCCGGGCCGGGGCGATGCGCCAGGGGGTGAGGTCCACCACGGCCACCTGCAGGGAGCCGGCGGCCGCACCGGCTGCGGCCGTGGCTGCAGCCGCGGCTGTACCCGGGGCTGCCGCAGCGCCCGCTCCGCCGGTGCCCGGGCCACCTGCTGCTGCCGCCGTGGGCGCGCCGGGCTCCAGCCGGGCCAGCCCCAGCGCGTCGTAGGGCGCCGTGGGCCCCTGCTCCAGCCCTACCCGGGCCTCCTGCGGGGCCGCCGCGCCGGCCCAGGCCACGCGCACGCGCTCGCCGCCGGGCAGGGGCAGGCGCGCGCGCAGCGGCTCGCCGGCCTGCACGAAGGGCGGCAGGGCCTCGGTGCGCGCGCGGGCGAGGCGCAGGATGGCGTTGCGCAGCAGCAGCGGGAAGGCGGCGCGCACGGGCAGGTCGCTGGCCGCGGGGTCCAGCGCCAGCGCCTCGTAGCGCACGCCGTCGCGCTCGCCCTCGGCCAGCACGGGCTGGTCGGCCCCGGCCGTGGCCACCGCCACCAGCCCGGGGCCGGGCTGCAGCGGCGTCGCCCGGGCCACCCAGGCGTCGGCGAGGTCGAGGTCCAGTGCCAGCGGGTGGCCGGGCAGGGCGCGCCACACCACCGGCCGCTCCACGGGCGCGGCCAGCCCGAAGGGCAGCTCGCCGCCGCTGGGCGCGAGGAACACGTAGGCCCCGGGCACGAGGCTGCCGGCCGGCAGCGCCGCCCCGTCCCCCACCACCACGTCGCGCGGGCCGGCCGAGGCCAGCGCCGAGGCCGCCACCGCGCCGCTGCGGGCGCGGTCGAGCCGCTCGCCCATGGCCCCCAGCGCAGCCGCGGTCCACGGCTTGAGGCCGGCGCCGTCGTGCACGGCCAGCACGGCCGGGCGCGCCGGCGCCGGCAGCACGACCTCCAGCGCGTCGTTGCGCGCCAGGCGATCGGCCGTGCCACCCCCCTCGGGCTCCAGGCGCGCGCGCAGCACGCCGCCCTCCGGCGGCACCGGCACCTCGAGCACCACCTCGCGCTGCTCGTCGGCCTCCAGCGCGAGGCTGCGCTCCTCGCGCCAGCCCTCGCCCACCTGCACCACGAGCCGGCGCTGCGCCGCCCGCGCCCCCAGCGCCTGCACGCCCAGCACGAGGCGCACGCGCTCGCCACCGGCCTCGCCGGGGCCCGCGGGCAGCAGGCGCAACGCCACGAAGCCCACGTCGTCGTCGGCCGTGCCCACGCCGCGCACCTCGACGCCCAGCTCCCCGGCCTGCGGCGGCAGGTCGCGCGCCGTGAGCGCCAGCACCCGGCCCCCGGCGCCCGCCAGCCGCCGCGCCAGCGCCAGCGCCGGGCCCAGCGGCGCGGGCCCGCGGCCGCGGAGGCGTGCGAGGTCGCCCGTGGGGCCCAGCCGCGCCGCCAGCGCCTCGCGCGGCCCCGTTGCGGCAGGCACGTCCTGCGCCAGCACCCACGGCACGTCCTGGGCCACGACGACGCCTAGCGGGCCGGCGGCGTGCGCGCGCACCTCGGCGGACGCGGCCTCCAGCCCATGCAGCCAGCGTGCGCGCCCGTCGGCCTCGCGCGCCTCGCGGGTGGCATCGGCGTCCAGCACCAGCACCAGCGCGCGCGACGCGGCGGGCGCCTCGGGCAGGCCGGCGGCCACCAGCACCAGCGCGCACAGTGCCCCCACGCGCGCCAGCAGCGCCAGCGGCTCGCGCAGGCGCGCGCCCAGCCCACCACCGGCCACCGCGCCACGTGCCTCCACCAGCAGCGCCACCTGCGGCACCACCACGCGCTGGCGCCGGCGGCGGGCCAGGTGCGCCAGCAGCAGCGGCAGGGCCAGCGCCAGCAGCAGCAGCGCCAGCGGGCGCTCCAGCGCCAATGCCAGGCAGGGCACGACGGGCAGCGCCCCCATCACGCGCGTCCCAGCAGGCCGCACAGGCCCAGGGCCGACAGCACCTGCGCCAGCGGCGCCGCGGCCGGCACGCGCACAAGCTCCACACCCGCCTGCCGGCAGTCGCGCGCCAGCCCGCGCTGGCGCCGCTGCCAGCCCTCGCGCAGCGCCTCCAGCAGCGCGGGCGTGACGTCCACCTCGACGCGCGCGCCGCTCTCGGCGTCCACGGCCTCCACCGCCGTGCCCAGCGGCAGGTCCACGTCGGCCCCGTCCACCACATGCAGCGCCAGCACCTCGTGGCCGCTGGCGCGCAGGCGCCGCAGCACGGGCAGCGCCTCGGCGCCGTCGTGGAAGTCCGACAGCAGCACGACCAGCGAGCGGCGCAGGCCGCCGGCCGCCAGCGGCTGGCGCAGTGCCGACCAGCCGGCGGCGCCGCCCTCGGGCGCGCGCTCCAGGGCTTCCTGCAGCGAAGCCGGCGCGCCGCGGCCGGCGTGCAACGCCGGCCGCGCGCTGCCCAGCGCAGGCAGCCAGGCCAGCCGCACGCGTCCCTGCTCCTGCAGGGCCAGCGTGCCCAGCGCCGCCGCCAGGCGCCGCGCCTGCAGCGCCTTGCGCCCGCGCATGGAGGGGCTGCGGTCCACCAGCAGCACCAGCTCGAGGTCGTCCTCGCGCTCGAAGAGCTTGACCAGCGGCTCGCCCAGCCGCGCTGCCGCATGCCAGTCCACGTAGCGCGGGTCGTCGCCCGGCACGTAGGGCCGGTGCTCGGCGAAGAGCAGGCCCTGGCCCAGCCGGCCGGAGCGCAGCGCGCCGGCCGCCAGCCCCTGCAGGCGCCGGCGCGGCCGCAGCGACAGGCGCGCCAGCAGCGCGCGTTCCTCGGGGGACAGCAAGGAACTCACCGCGGCTGGGGCTCGATGAGGCGCCGCAGCACCTGGAAGTAGCGGCGCACGAAGTCGCGGTCGGCGGGCGCGATGCGCTCGCGCGCCACCGCCTGCTCGGCCACGCGCGCCGGCTCGCGCAGCGCCTCCTCCAGCGCTTGCGGCGGCGGCGGGGCCAGGGCTGCGTCGGGCGCGGCGGCTGGACGATGCCCCCGGGGGCCACGACGAGGTGGCCACGGCGCTGGACGCCGAGCGCGGCCGGGTGGGCGGCGCGCTGGCGGGCGTGCGGGTGGCCGGGGTGGCTGCGCGCCTGGCGCGCCAGGCGGCAGGGGCGGGCGCCGGGCCCGTGCCGGGCCCGCGCAGGGCCGTGCGGCGCCTCGCCCGGCTGCTGGCGGGCCTGTGCGCGCTGGGCTTCCTCGCGCTGCTGCTGCTGCCCGGCGTGCGCGGCGCCGGCGGCGAGGGCCACGCCGGCCGGGGCCCCGAGCCGGGCCTGGGCTGGCGCACGCAGCCTGCGCACGAGCCGCTGGAGGCCGACGCCTGGCTGCGCGAGCACCTGCGACTGGTGCTGGAGCCGGCGCGCGCCGGCGTGCCCGGCGGCGAGGCGTGGCTGAGGCTGCGCGTGGGCGCGGACGCGCGCCTGCCGCAGGGCGTGGAGCTGCGCGCGCGCCTCGAGCTGCTGTGGGATGACGCCGACGCGTCGCGACGTGCCGTGGCCGAGGTGGGCGAGCTGGCCACGCAGGGCGGCGAGGTGGGGCCGCTGGCGCTGGACCTGGACCTGCGCGCGCTGCCCGCCCTGGGCGGGCGCCTCACGCCCGGCCGGCACGTGGCCGAGGCGCGGCTGGTGCCCAGCGCGGCGCCCTTCCGCCAGCCGCAGCGCAGCGCGCCGCTGGAGGTGGAGATCCCGCCGCCCGGGGGCGCGGGCGAGTCGCACGCCCAGCCCCCGCCGTCGTCACCCCCGCCCT
>JBJTIJ010000053.1:0-9381 GCA_046094945.1 Planctomycetia bacterium
GGCTGGGCCTTGGCGGCCCGGCCGCGAATCGACGTCAGGTGCCCGTGGCCAAGCCCGCCCGCCCCCTGCCTAGGGGAGGAAGGCCCCGCAACGGTGTGACGCCAGTCTACCGCGGGGGGCCCTGCGGCACCCACGCCGGGCTGCCGGGGCATCCGGCGCCACCTGTGCCGCGGGCGAGGGCCCCACGGCTCCCCCGTGGATCGGCCGGCCGGCCGGCCCTCCCCAGCCCAGACCCTCAATGCGAACAAGATGCGAACTCTTGGGGCCCGCGTATCGCCGGCCTAACCCATCGCGCCGCGGCCCTCTCCCGCCCCGCATGGGATGCGCCAGCGGCTTGATCGGGGCATCAGGAAGCCTGATGCCCCCGCCCGCCGGGCCGGCGGCACAGTGCGTGGCCCATGGCACCCGCACCCCGCACGCGCGCCGCCCGCGGCGCTTCCGCACGCACCTCCAAGAGCCGCGCTCCCGCACGCCGCCGCGCCGCCGCCCGCCCGCCGGCGGCCAAGCCCGCCGCCAAGGCGTCCACGCAGCTCGCTGCCGCGCCGCTGCCCGTGCTGCGCCGGGAGCTGCGCGTGCGCGTGGACCTGCTCGACCCCGCCGGGCGCGACGCGCGCGCCGCACTGGCGCAGGCCGGCCTCGCCCCGCTGGGCAGCGTGCGCGTGCTGCGCACCTACTTCCTCGAAGGCCCGCTGGACGCCGCCGCGCAGGAGCGCGCCGCCGCCGCGCTGGCCGACCGCGTGCTGGACGCGGCCGCCTTCGGGCCGCCGGGCGCGCCGCCCGAGGGCGTGCTGGAGGTGACCGTCATGCGCCGGGCCGGCGTGAGCGACCCGGAGGCCGAGACGGCGCGCCGCCTGCTGCAGTCGCTGGGCCTGTGCGTGGCGCAGGTCAAGGCCGCGCGCACCTTCCGCGTCGAGACCTCCCTGCCGCACGACGCGCTGGTGCGCGCGGCGGCCCGCGCCCTGGGCAATGAGGTGATCGAGGAGGTGCTGGCCGGCGCGCCCGCCACCTACCGTTTCCCCCACCCCACGCCGGCCGTGGCCACGCGCGTGCAGGTCGCGCTGCGCGCGCTGGACGGCGAGGCGCTGCTGGCGCTCTCGCGCCGCATGGGCCTGTCGCTCTCGCGCGTGGAGATGGAGGCCGTGCAGGCCCACTTCCGGCGCCTGCGCCGCGAGCCCACCGACGTCGAGCTGGAGACCGTGGCCCAGACCTGGTCGGAGCACTGCAAGCACAAGACGCTGGGCGGGGCCGTGCGCATGACCGAGGGCGGCAAGGTGCGCACCTTCCGCAACCTGCTCAAGGAGACGGTCTTCGCCGCCACGCAGCGCCTGGCCAAGCCCTGGTGCTGGAGCGTGTTCAAGGACAACGCCGGCGTGATCGACTTCGACGGCACCGACGGCGTGTGCATGAAGGTGGAGACGCACAACCACCCCAGCGCCATCGAGCCCTACGGCGGCGCCGGCACGGGCATCGGCGGCGTGATCCGCGACATCCTGGGCACGGGCCTGGGCGCGCGGCCGGTGGCCAACACCGACGTCTTCTGCTTCGGGCCGCCCGGCCTCGCCGAGGCCGAGGTGCCCAAGGGCTGCATGCACCCGCTGCGCCTGCTCAGGGGCGTGGTCTCGGGCGTGCGCGACTACGGCAACCGCATGGGCATCCCCACGGTCAACGGCGCCATCGTCTTCGACCCGCGCTACGTGGGCAACCCGGTGGTCTACGCCGGCTGCGTGGGCATCCTGCCGCGGCGCTTCGTGGCCAAGGCGGCGCGCCCCGGCGACCTCGTGGTGGCCTTCGGCGGCCGCACGGGCCGCGACGGCATCCACGGCGCCACCTTCAGCAGCGAGGAGCTCAGCGCCGAGAGCGAGACGGTCTCCTCGGGCGCGGTGCAGATCGGCGACGCCATCACCGAGAAGAAGGTGCTGGACGTGCTGCTGCAGGCGCGCGACCGCGGCTGGTTCCACGCCGTCACCGACTGCGGCGCCGGCGGCTTCTCCAGCGCCGTGGGCGAGATGGGCGCCGAGCTGGGCGCCGAGGTCGACCTCGCCGCGGCACCGCTCAAGTACCCGGGCCTCAAGGCCTTCGAGGTGTGGATCAGCGAGGCGCAGGAGCGCATGGTGGCCGCAGTGCCGCCGCGGGCGTGGAAGGCCTTCCAGCGCCTGTGCGCCAGCGAGGACGTCGAGGCCGTGGCGCTGGGCCGCTTCACGCGCAACCACCGGCTGGTGGTGCGCCACGGGCGCACGGTGCTGGCCGACCTCTCGATGGAGTTCCTGCACGAGGGCCTGCCGCGCGTGGAGCGCGAGGCCTGCTGGACGCCGCCGCTGCTCGAGGAGCCCACGGTGCGCGTCAAGCCGTCCTACGACGGCGACCTGGCGGCGCTGCTGGGCATGCCGCAGGTGGGCAGCAAGGAGTGGGTCGTGCGCCAGTACGACCACGAGGTGCAGTCGGGCGCCGTGGTGCGGCCCTTCATGGGCGCGCAGGGCGGGCCCAGCGATGCCGCCGTGCTGGCGCCCAAGCTGGGCAGCCGCCGCGGCATCGTGCTGGCCAACGGCATCAACCCGGCCTACGGCGACATCGACCCCTGGCAGATGGCGCTGCTGGCCGTGGACGAGGCGCTGCGCAACGCCGTGGCCGTGGGCGCCGACCCCGCGCGCGTGGCCATCCTGGACAACTTCACCTGGGGCAGCTGCACGCGCCCCGAGACGCTGGGCGCGCTGGTCAAGGCCGCCGAGGGCTGCCGCGACGCGGCGCTGCTCTACGGCACGCCCTTCATCTCGGGCAAGGACTCGCTCAACAACGAGTTCCGCACCGAGGACGGGCGCACCATCGTGGTGCCCCCCACGCTGCTGGTCTCTGCGCTGGGCGTGATCGCCGACGTGCGCAAGACCGTCACGCAGGAGGCCAAGCAGCCGGGCTCCTGCGTGGTGATCGTCGGCAGCACGCGCGACGAGCTGGGCGGCGGCCACTGGTACCGCCTCAAGGGCCAGCTGGGCGCGCGCGTGCCCACCGTGCAGCCCGGCGCGCCGCGCGTGCTGGCGGCCGTCTCGCGCGCCATCCGCGGCGGGCTGGTGCGCGCGGCCCACGACCTGAGCGAGGGCGGCCTGGCCGTGGCCGCCGCCGAGATGGCCTTCTCGGGCAGCCTGGGCCTGCGGCTGGACCTCGCGGCGCTGCCCTGCGAGGGCAGCCTCGACGACCCGCAGCGCCTGTTCAGCGAGTCGCCCACGCGCTTCCTGCTGGAGGTGGACCCGGCCGTGCTGCCGGCCGTGGCGCGCCTGCTGGACGGCGCCGGCGCGGTGCACGCCGTGCTGGGCACCGTGACCGAGGAGCCTCTGCTGCGCGTGCGCGGCCGCCACGGCGAGCACGACGTGCTGGCCACCCCCACCGACGAGCTGCGCCGGGCCTGGCGCAGCGCCCTGCCCGTGCCCACGGAGTCTGCCGAATGACCCGCTCCCGCGATCCCCGCGTGCTGGTGGTGCGCGCCCCCGGCACCAACTGCGAGCAGGAGACGGCCTTCGCCTTCGAGGCAGCCGGCGCCGCCGCCGTGCACGCGCACCTCAACGCCCTGCTGGCGCGCCCGCGCCTGCTCGACGAGGTGCAGGGCCTGGTGCTGCCGGGCGGCTTCTCCTTCGGCGACGACCTGGGCGCCGGCACGGTCTACGGCGCGCTGGTGCGCAACCGCCTGCTGCCTCGCGTGCGGCGGCTGGTGGACCGCGGCGGCATCGTGCTGGGCATCTGCAACGGCTTCCAGGTGCTGGTCAAGACCGGCCTGCTGCCCGCGCTCGACGGCAGCGAGGAGCA
Organism: Planctomycetia bacterium; assembly: GCA_046094945.1. Lineage (GTDB taxonomy): Bacteria > Planctomycetota > PLA2 > PLA2 > JAEUHO01 > CAXQZU01. The sequence continues at coordinate 3,793 of JBJTIJ010000053.1, forward strand.
GGCCGTGGCGCTGGCGGCCAACGTCTCCAATCGCTACGAGGACCGCTGGGTGACGCTGGAGGCCACCGCCGACAACGCCTTCTTCGCGCGCGGCGACCGCATCGCGTGCCCCGTGGCGCACGGCGAGGGGCGCTTCCTGGCCCGCGACGCAGCCACGCTCGACCTGCTGGACGCCGCCGGCCAGCTGGCCCTGCGCTACGTCGATCCCACCGGCGCGGTGCCCGCGCGCTACCCGTGGAACCCCAACGGGGCGGCGCGCGACGTGGCCGGCATCACCGACCCCACCGGACGCGTGCTGGGCCTCATGCCGCACCCCGAGCGCAACCAGTTCCCGTGGCAGGACCCGCGCTTCCACGCCGGCACGGCCCCACGCGTGCCCGAGGGCCTGCTGCCCTTCCGCAACGCGGTGCGCCACCTGCGCCGCGCCTTCGACCTGCCCTCCGGCGCCACGCGGCCGCGGGCGGCACGTGCCGGCAGCCGCCGCGGCTAGGACGGCCGCCGCGCGCTCACGATGCGGTCGATGCCGGCCAGGTCGGCCCACGCCGTGGGCTCCTCCCAGCCCAGCGCCAGCAGGCGCTCGCAGGCCGGGCCGGCGCTGCCGGCGCCCACCTCCAGCGCCAGCAGGCCGCCGGGCGCCAGCGCCTCGCGCGCCGCAGCCGCCACGCGCAGCGCCAGCTCCAGCGGGTCGTCGCCGGGCACGTAGAGCGCCTCGTGCGGCTCATGGGCGTGCACGCCGGGCTCGACGCTGGGGTCGCCGCGCACGATGTAGGGCGGGTTGCTCAGCACCGCGTCCAGCCGGCCCCAGTCGGGCGTAGCCCGCAGCGGCTCCAGCAGGTCGCCGTGGTGGAAGGCCACGCGCGCCTCCAGGCCGTGCTGCGCGGCGTTGGCGCGCGCCACCTCCAGCGCCGCCGCCGAGCTGTCGGTGGCGTGCGCGCGCGCGCCGGCCAGCTCGTGCAGCACCGAGAGCGCCACGCAGCCGCTGCCCGTGCCCACGTCGGCCAGGCAGGGGGCGGGCCGCTCGCGCAGCGCCTGCAGCGCCACCTCCACGAGGTGCTCGGTCTCGGGCCGCGGCACCAGCACGGCGGGCGTCACCTTGAAGTCCAGCGACCAGAAGCCGCGCGTGCCCAGCAGGTAGGCCACGGGCACGCCGCGCCCGCGCTCCATCACCAGCGCCCGCAGGCGCTCGGCTTCCTGCGGCCCCACGGGGCGGTCGAACTGCAGGTAGAGGTCGAGCCGCCGCACGCCCAGCCCGTGGGCCAGCAGCAGCTCGGCGTCCAGCCGGGGCGCATCGCAGCCGCGCTCGCCCAGCCAGGCGGCCGAGCGCTGGAGGATCTCGAGCAGCTTCAGGGCAGGGCTCCGCAGGCGGCGCCACCGCGCCGCAGGCCCCATGCTCGCCCGCCCGCAGGGTGCGGAGGGCGGGCCCGGTGCCAACGCCCACCGGGGTGCGGGCGCCCGCCGGGGTGCGGGCGCCCGGCCGTACGCCGCAAGCCGCCTAGCGCGCGGCCTTCGACTTCGAGGCGCCGCCCAGCAGGCCCTTGAGGATCAGGAAGATCACCAGCACGCCCGCCGCCGCCAGCATCCAGAAGCCGGGCGCGATCGAGCCGGGGCCGGCGAGGTACTTGCTCAGGTAGGACGACCCGGCCGGCACGTTCTCCATGGCCTTGTCGAAGCCCTCGGACTTGAAGCCCGAGATGACGCCGCCCAGGCCCACCCACAGCGCCAGCAGGGCGTTGAGCAGGAAGGGCCACACCACCGTGCGCTTGGTGTAGAGGCCGATGGCCGACACCCAGAAGCCGTACATCGACAGCGCGAAGATCGCGGCGCCGCGGATGGTGTCCAGGCCATGCAGCAGGGCGCCGCTGGAGGTCTCGCCGCCCGCCTCGGCCCGGCTCCACGCCGCCAGCGAGCCGGCGAAGAAGAAGCAGTTGGCGAACAGCAGGGCGAAGTGCTCCTTGTGCACCAGGCTCAGCGAGGCCACGGCGCGCCGGCGGCCCATCTCGGCCTCCTGCAGCAGCGCCTCGGCGCTGCCGGGGGCCGGGGCCTCCTGCGTCTCCTCGGGCTCGACGGGGTCGTTGTGCTCGCTGCTCATGCCGGTCTCCCGCGGTGAAGGGGCCGCCATCCTACGGAACCCGGCCCGCGGCTCCAAGCGCCCCGTCCCGGCCGGCCTCGAGCCCCCTGCGCGGCACGGCCGTGGCGGCCAGCCCGGCGGGCGGCGGGGCCCCGGCCATGCAGCGCAGGCGCCTTCGTCGCGTCGTCCCGTCACGGGCACATCGTCGCGGGCCCCTCGTCACCGGCAGGCGACCTCAGGCGAGGCCGTGCGGGGAAGGGGCCGCGCGCCGCAGGCCGCGCCGGGCGTGCGCGCAGTGCCCCCAAGGCCTGCCGGGCCCGCAGGCCGGCGCGGCCTAGAGGTCCTTGAGCCGCTCCTCGCGGTCGGCCTTCTTGAGCGCGTCGAGCACCACGTCCAGCTCGCCCTCCAGCACGCGGTCCAGCGCATGCACGGTGAGGCCGATGCGGTGGTCGGTGACGCGGTTCTCCTTGTAGTTGTACGTGCGGATCTTCTCGCTGCGGTCGCCGCGCCCGATCTGGCCGCGCCGCGCGTCGGCCCGCTCCTTCTGGCGCCGCTCGACCTCCATCTCGTAGAGCTTGGTGCGCAGCATGCGCATGGCCGTGGCGCGGTTCTTGTGCTGCGAGGGGTCGGCCTGGCACTTGACGGTGATGCCCGTGGGCAGGTGCGTCAGGCGCACCGCCGAGGAGGTCTTGTTCACGTTCTGGCCGCCGGGGCCGCCCGCGCGCATGGCCTGCATCTCGATGTCGCTGTCCTTGAGGTCGATGTCGACGTCCTCGGCCTCGGGCAGCACGGCCACCGAGGCCGTCGAGGTGTGGATGCGGCCCTGCGTCTCGGTCTCGGGCACGCGCTGCACGCGGTGCACGCCCGACTCGTAGCGCATGTCCTGGAACACGTTGGTGCCGCGCAGCGCGAAGACGGCCTCCTTGAGGCCACCGCCCTCGCCCCCGGCGAGCTCCATGGTCTCCATCTTCCAGCCGCGGCGGTCGGCCAGCAGCTTGTACATGCGGTAGAGGTCGCGGGCCCACAGCGCCGCCTCGTCGCCGCCGGCGGCGGGCCGGAGCTCGACCACCGCGTCCTTGTGGTCGTCCTCGTCCTGGCTCACGAGGCTGGACTTCACGTCCTCCTCGGCCTGCAGCACGCGCGCCTGCAGCGCCTGCAGCTCCTCCTGCGCCAGCGCGCGCATGGCCGCGTCGGTGCCGCCGTCGGCCAGCAGGGCCTTGGCCTCGTCGATCTCGGCCAGCGCACGCGTGTAGGTGACGTAGGCGTCCACCGTGGGCTGGTAGCGGACCATCTCCAGCCGCAGCCGCCGGTAGGCGTTGTGGTCGGCGGCCACCGCGGGGTCGAGGCTCCTGGCCTCGAGCTCGCCGGCGTGGCGCACGATGTCGCGGACGCGCTCCTCGAGGTGGCTGGAGAGCATCGTCGCCCGCGCGGCCGCCCCCGGGGCTTACCTGGCCGGGGCCGCGTCGGCCGCGCCCTCGGCCTTCTTCTTGCCGTAGGAGGCGCCGTACTTGCTGCGGAACTTGTCGATGCGGCCGGCGGCGTCCACGAAGCGCTGCTTGCCCGTGTAGAAGGGGTGCGAGGCCGAGGAGACGTCCAGGCGGATCACGAAGTGCTTCACCCCGCCGATGTCCCGCTCTTCCTTGCTGCGCAGGGTCGACTTGGTGACGAACTCGGCGCTGGCCCCGGTGTCGACGAAGACCACGGGGTGGTAGGCGGGATGGATGTCCTTCTTCATGGCCGGGCTCCGGGATCGGGCGTGAACGGCGCCGGGTCGCCGCGGGCCGGGGCCACCGCCAGCCGGGGCCGGGGAGCCTCGCCCCGGCCGCCGCCCGCTAGCGGGCCCCGGGCGTGGCGCCGGGCGGCACGTGGGCCCCGGGAGCGGCCGGCGGTGCGGCAGGCGGCAGCGCCTGCGGGCCGGGCGCCCCGGCCGGCGACGGCGGGTCGGCGGGCACGGGCCAGGTGCGGGGCAGCGCGGGCTCGGGCGGCCCCAGCTGGGCCCCGCCCGGCCCCTGCCCCAGCAGGTCCACGTGGGCGATGCGCAGCTCGCCGCCTGGCAGCTCGACGGTCACCTTCCACCAGCCCAACACCTCGCCCTGCGCTCCGTAGTGCTCGAGCGCCGCCCGCGCGGCGCGCTGCGCGAGGTCGTCCAGGCCCCCGGGCCGGCGGCAGGCGGCCGCCGAGGCCACCAGCTCCATGTTCAGGCCCGGGCCCTCGCGCTGGCGCGAGCCCTGCATGCGCCGCAGCCGCACCGGCACCTCGCCCTCCACCAGCCCGGCCTCGCGCAGCTGCTGCCCCAGCACGCGCGCCGCCTCGATGTCGGGGCGCACCATGTCCAGGCTCGCACTGGCCAGCCAGAAGAGGGCCCCGAAGGCCAGCACGAACAGCACGATCACGGCCTTCGTCACGGGACGCACGGGGGCCTCCGCAGGCTGGCATGCTGCGCGGGATCCTGCTCGGCGGCCAGCAGCGCGCGCACCCGCGCCAGCGGCAGCCCCACCACCGTGTCGGCCTCGCCCGCCACCACGCGCGTGAAGCGGCCGGCCCGGCCCTGCAGCGCGTAGCCCCCCGCCTTGTCCAGCGGCTCGCCCGTGGCGACATAGGCGCGCACCTCGTCCGCCCCCAGCGCCTCCATGCGCACGCGCGCGCAGGCCAGGTCGCTCCACAGGCCCTGCGCGCTCGCCAGCGCCACGCCCGTGAGCACCTCGTGCTCACGCCCCTGCAGGGCGAGCAGCATGGCCTCCGCGGCTGCCGCATCGGCGGGCTTGCCCAGCACGCGGCCGTCGAGCAGCACCACGGTGTCGGCGCCCAGCACGCGCCGGCCCGGCGCGGCAGCCAGCCCCGCGCAGGCCTTGCGCTCGGCCAGGCGCTGCGCCACCTCGCGCGGCGCCCAGCCCGGCAGGGGCGTCTCGTCCACCCCCGGGGCAGGCCCGCGCTCGAAGGCGATGCCGGCCGCCTCCAGCAGGGCCACGCGCCGGGGCGACCCGCTGGCCAGCAGCAGGGGCGGGCGCCCGGGAGGCTGCACGCCGCGCGCTAGCGCTTGCGGCCGCGGCGGGCCATCTTGGCCGCCTGCTTGGCCTTGGCGGCGCGCTCGCGCTCCAGGCGCGCCTTCTCGGCGGCCTTCTTGCGCTCGGCCTCCGCCTTCTTGCGCTTCTCCTCGGCCTCGCGCTTGCGGGCCTCGGCCGCCTTCTTGCGCTCGGCCTCCGCCTTCTTGCGCTTCTCCTCGGCCTCGCGCTTGCGGGCCTCGGCCAGCTTCTTGCGCTCGGCCTCGGCCTTCTTGCGCTTCTCGTCCGCCTCGCGCTTGCGGGCCTCGATGGCCTTCTTGCGCTCGGCCTCGGCCTGCTTGCGCTTCTCGTCGGCGGCGCGCTTGCGCTCCGCGATGGCCTTCTGGCGGGCCAGCTCGGCCTGCTTGCGCTTCTCGTCCGCCTCGCGCTTGCGGGCCTCGATGGCCTTCTTGCGCTCGGCCTCGGCCTGCTTGCGCTTCTCGTCGGCGGCGCGCTTGCGCTCCTCGATGGCCTGCTTGC
>JBJTIJ010000054.1:0-12967 GCA_046094945.1 Planctomycetia bacterium
CCGGTGGCAAGGCCTGCGGCAAGTAGTCCGCACGACCGAGCGTTCGAACGGGAAGGCGCAGGGCGCCAGCCCTGCGCCTTCGTCTTTTGGCCCCCCCCATGCCTGGCCGGCCGCCCCGGCGCCGGCCGTGCTACGGTCCGCCCCTCGCCCGGAGCGCCCCATGCCGCGCAGTCCCCGCCTCGCCTTCGCCCGCCCCGCCTTCGCCGGCCACGCCCTCGCCTGCCTCGCGTTGCTGCTGGCCGCTGCCAGCCTCGGCGGCTGCTGCAACGACATCTGCTGCTCGACGCGCGTGCCGCCCGACCCCTGCGAGCCTTGCGCCCCCGCCAGCGCGCCTGCCGCGGCGCCCGCAGCCGCCGCATCAGCTGCGTCCGCGCCCGCGCGCTAGCCTTTTCACGCGGTCTTCACCCGGCGCTCACGCTGCGCTTGCGCGGTGCGGTACTATCCGGCGCGTGCAGGCGGGTCGCCTGCGTTCCCCAACCCGGGCCGCGCGTCGCCGTGCGAGCCCAAGGAGTCCGTCCCCATGAAGATCCGCAACCTCGCGCTCGCCGGCCTGCTGGTGCTCGTCGGCGGCAGCCTCGGCGGCTGCTGCAAGGACCTGTTCTGCAAGATCCCGGCCTGCGACCCCTGCGCGCCCAACCCCTGCGACCCGTGCGCCCCCGCTGCGGCACCCGCGGCGGCCCCGGCGGCGGCGCCCGCCGCCAAGTAGCGCGCGCTCGCGCCTCCCTCCCCATCGTCCCTGGCGGGCCGGCCTCCACGAGGCCGGCCCGCTTCACGTAGGCGGCGCCTCGCGCGCGCCGGCGACACGACCGGGCGGCCCGCAGGGCCGCGCACGTGGGCGGCGTGCAGCGCTTGCACTGCAGGCTGACGTCGCGCGCTGACCCTGCGCGCTGAGCCTGCGCGCTGACCCTGCGCGCTGGCGCCGCGGGCCAGCGCTGCGGCCAGCCATTCCCGATCGCCTGCGACCGGGCAAGGTGGTCGGGGCGATGGGATTTGAACCCACGACTAGCAGCTCCCAAAGCTGCACCTCTACCGCTGAGGTACGCCCCGCGTCGCAAACGACCTGCGCAGGCTACCACGCAGCCGGACCGCCGCTGCGGCGCCGCGCAACGTGCCGCCCGTCGCCTGGCCGCCGCTCGCCGGTCGCCTAGCCGCCGGTCGTGGGACCGCCTCCACCCGAGCCCGGGCGGGGTCCGGCGGGCGGAGGAGGCGGCGGCGGGGCCGGCGGCTTGGGCGCCTGCGGCGGCGGGCCGCCGCGGCCGGCCCTGGGCTCGGGCTCCGGGCGGCGGGCCTCCGGCTCCTCCTCGACGATCTGCACGTCCTTGCGCCACGTGCGCAGCGGGGCCTTCTCGACCAGCAGCGACCACGGCGTCTGGTCGAAGCGGCTGCGCAGCCGCTCCATGGTCAGCACCAGCTCGGCCAGCCGGCGCGTGCGCACCGGCTCGCCCAGGTCGATGCCGCGCCGCAGCCCGGGCGAGGCCGGCGCCAGCACGATGGGCTCGGGCAGCAGGCGCACGCGGCGCTGCGTGATGTCCAGCGGCCGCACGCTGTCGAGCGCGGCCTGCAGCTCGCCGAGGTGGAAGCGCGCGCAGCGCAGCTGCGCGCCCAGCAGCAGGAAGTCGGCCTCCAGCCGCTCCAGCAGCGGGCTGGCGCCGGGCGACTCCTCGCGCGCACGGCCGTCTTCCTGCTCCCACTCCCTCAGGCAGGCCTCCAGCACCGCCACGCGCGCGGCGATCCAGGCGCGCGAGGCCTGCAGGTCGTCCTCGCTGGCGTGCCAGGCCGGCGGCGCGGCCACCGAGCGCAGCGCGCGCACGGGCCGCGGCGCCAGCGTCGCGCCGGCGACCTCCAGCGTGCCCAGCGCGCCCACCAGCGGCACGGCCTCGTCAGCCAGCCGCTCCCCGGTGCGCACCAGCAGGCGCGCGCGCGCGTCGCGGGCGAGGTCGCGCAGCACGCGCGCCCGCGGGCGCAGGTCGGGGGCCACCAGCGCCAGCCGCGAGGGGTCGTAGAGCGTGGTGCGGCGCGTGACCTGCCCGGCGGGCGCCTGCGGGGCCGAGAAGTCGTGCAGGAAGTAGCGCCCGCCACTGGTGTAGGCCAGCGAGGCCAGCGGCCAGTAGCCGAAGCCGCTGGGCAGCGGGTAGCGCGGCGGGGCCACCCACAGGAACTCCGTGGCGGCCAGGTCGGCCTCCCAGCGGTAGGGCACCAGCGGCCAGGCCACCTCGCCGCCGAAGTAGAGCGTCACCTCGCGCTTGCGCAGGTCGGGCGCGAAGCGCTCCACCCACGTGCCGGCCGCATCCTTGCGCGCCGGCTCGCCCAGCACCCAGCCGCGCTCGAAGGCGGCCTCGCCGGCCAGTGCGTAGAAGGCAATGCCGGCCTCCAGCAGGGCGTCGCGCGTGGCCTCCACGTCGTCCTCGCCGTCGCCGCCCTCCTCGCTCACCAGCAGCAAGGCCTTGGGCCCGGCCACCTCGGTGCGCGCCAGCACGCCGATGCCCCGGCGCACCTCGGCCAGCAGGTTCTTCGGCCCCTCCACCGGCACGCGCGCCAAGGCCTCCAGCGCCCCCAGCGCGCGCGAGCGCACCATGCTGGGCGGCGTGCTGTCGCCCCCGGCCGCCAGCACGCCCACGTGCAGGCCGGCAGGCCCCTCGCGGAACGCGTCCTCCAGCGCCAGCCCCAGCCCCGGCAGGTCGTTGGCCAGGCTGCGCGTGGCATCCACCACCAGCAGCAGCGCACAGTCGCCCGAGGGTGGCGTGCCGGCCCTGAGCTTGAGGTCGCCCACCGCGTACGCGATGGCATCGCCCGCGCGCGCGCGTCGCTCGTAGACCTCGGCCGGCGTGCGCGCCGAGCCCGCCGGGCCGCCGTGCGCCAAGCGCAGGCCCACGCCCGCCGGGGCGCCCAGCAGCAGGAGCAGGCCCAGCAGGGCCCCCAGCCCTGCACGGCCCAGACCGCGCAGGGCCGGGCGGGCCGCCAGGCGTTGCTGCACGCGGCGGGGCGTTGCCATGGCGGCAGCCTAGCACCCGCGGCACGCCGGCGACGGGGCCGCGGCACACGCCGCGCAGGTATCCTTGCGCGCATGCACGTCCCGTCCCCCTCCGGGCCGCCGGCACCCCGGCGCGCCCGTCCTGCCCATGCCGCCAGCCTGGCCGCGCTGGGCCTCCTGCTGCTGGCGCTGGGCACGCCGGCGCTGCGCGCCGACGACGTGCCCCCGGCGCCGGCACCGGTGCCCGCGCCGGCCCCGGCGCCCCCGTCCGCGACAGCGCCCGCGCCGGCGGCCACGCCCGACCCGCTGCTGGTGGGCACCTTCCCGATCACGCCCGAGACCGTGGTGGACGGCGACACGCTGCGCGTGCCCGGCCAGCCCTCGATCCGCATCGTGGGGCTGGACTGCGAGGAGGTGTTCCACCGCGACCGCGACCGCGAGGCGGCCAAGGCCGACTTCAAGGCCTACGCGCGCGACAAGCGCGGCGACAGCCCCATGCCGGTGAAGTTCGGCACGCCCGCCGGCGAGGCGGCGCGCGCCTTCGCCAGCCAGCTGCTGGCGGGCGCCAGCGCGCTGCGCGTCGAGCGCGACGGTCTGCAGGGCCCCGACCACGACATCTACGACCGCCTGCTGGGCCACGTGGTGGTCATCAAGCCGCAGGGCGAGCTGCACTTCGCCCTCGAGCTGGTGCGTGCCGGCCACTCGCCCTACTTCGTGAAGTACGGGCGCGCGCGGCGCATGGACGCCGAGTTCCGGGCCGCCGAGGCCGAGGCTCGCACGGCGCGCCGGGGCATCTGGGCCAGCGACGGGCCGCCGCACTACCCCGACTACGACGAGCGCCTGGCGTGGTGGCAGGCGCGGGCCAGGCAGGTGGACGGCTGGCGCGCCGCGCCCGATGCCCCCGAGCGCATCGAGCTGGGCACGCACGAGGCCACGCGCCGGCTGGCACAGCGCCAGGGCCAGCCCGTGGTGCTGTTCGGCTCGGTGGGCCGCCTGCGGCTGGACGAGTTCCCCTTCATCGTCTTCCTGGCCCACAAGAAGGGCGAGGACCTGCCGGTGGTGATCCGCGACCGCAAGGTGCTGGAGGCCATCGACCCGCTCAAGCTCTCGCACGGCTACGTCGTGGTGAAGGGCACGCTCACCTCCTACCGCGGCAAGCCGCAGGTGGAGGTGGCCGAGGCCGCGCAGGTGACGAGCGCACCATGAGCCGCCGCACGCTGCCCTGGCTGCTCGTCCTGCTGCTGGCAGCGCTGGCCGGCGGCTGCGGGGCCCGCCAGGAGGCCTCCGGCAGCGCCGTGCCCGAGCGCGCGCGCACGCTGTTCCTCTCGCACATCTTCTTTGCCAACGGCCGGCAGGCGCCTGCGCTGCAGCGGCGCCGCGCCGAGCAGGCGCTCGACCTCGTGCGCCGCGGCACGCCCTTCGCCGAGGTGGCGCGCACGCAGAGCGAGGACCTCGTCTCGCGCGCGGTGGGCGGCATGCTGGGCTGCTGGCGCACCGGCGAGGAGGGCATGCAGGCCGTGGACGGGGCCGCGCAGGTCATGGCCGAGGGCCAGGCGGCCGGGCCCGTGGAGAGCACCTCGGGCTGGCACGTGCTGCTGCGCCACCCCTACGAGGAGGGCCGCCGCCTGGAGGCACGCTGCTACATGCCCATGTGGAGCGTGGTGATCGCGCATGCCGAGGGCGGCGGGCCGGGCAACCGCACGCGCGACGAGGCCCGCGAGCTGTCCCAGCGCGTGCTCGGCGACCTGCAGGCGGGGCGCATCTCGCTCAAGCAGGCCTGCGAGGAGAACCCCTCGGCCGTGCGCCACCGCGGCGACGGCTGGATGGGGCTGGTCTCGCGCACGCCGCTCAACGAGCCGCTGTGGGACCTGCTGGCGCGCACGCCGCCGGGCACCTTCGCCGGCCCGCTGGAGAGCGACCAGGGCATGGCCATCGGCATGCGCACGCCCCTGCTGCGCTGCATCGTGCGGCACGTGCTCGTGCAGCATGCGGGCGCCGACGGCACCGACATCACCATGTCGCGCTCCGAGCCCGCGGCGCGCGCGCGCGCCGAGGAAGCCCTCGCGCGCCTGCGCGGCGGCACGGGCGACTGGGACCGCGTGGTGCAGCTCTACAGCGACGAGGAGGCCACGCGCGGCGACAGCGGCTCGCTGGGCTGCGTAGGCCCGCAGGAGATGCCGCCCGAGCTGGAGGCCGCCGTGCTCGAGACCCCGCCCGGCCAGCTGTGCCGGCGCGTCGTGCGCAGCGTGCGCGGCTGGCACGTGCTCTGGCGCGTGGACTAGGCACGCCTCCGCGCACCGACTGCGACGGTCTGCCCCGGGCAGGACTCGAACCTGCAGCCTGCGGATTAGAAGTCCGCTGCTCTGTCCAGTTGAGCTACCGGGGCGCGCGAGAGGCTCACGAGTCTACGGCCGCCGCGCGGGACGGCGCCTAGGGCGCCCGCCCCAGCCAGTCGCGCAGCACGGAGGCGGTGTCAGCGCCCAGCTCGGGCCCGGCGTGCTCCGTGCGGCCGGGGGTGGCCGAGAGGTGCGGCGGGATGGCCGGCAGGGCCAGCGGGCGGCCGCCCACGGGCACGCGCTCGATGGCGCCGCGCGCGGCGAGGTGCGGGTCGGCCAGCAGGTCGGCCGCCGAGCGGATGGCGCTGGCGGGCACCTGGGCCCGCTCCATGGCCTCCAGCGCCTGCGCGGCCGTGCGCGTGGCCGCCCACGCGCCGATGGCGGCGTCGATCTCGGCGGCGTGCGGCACGCGTTGCGCGTTGGTGGCAAGGTGCGCAGCGTGCGCGAGGTCGGGCCGGCCCACGGCCTCCATCAGGCGCTGGAAGATCGAGTCGCCGTTGCCGCCGATCACCACGTGGCGGCCGTCGCTGCAGGCGTAGGCGTTGGTGGGCACCACGCCGGTGATGGTGGTGCCGCTGGGCTGGCGCACCACGCCCAGCCGGTCGCACTCGGGCAGCGCGGACTCCAGCACCGCCACCACGCTCTCGAGGATGGAGACGTCCACGGCCTGCCCCGGGCGGCCCGGCGTGCGCTCGCGGTGCAGCAGGGCCAGCAGCACGCCCATCACCACGTGGAAGGCCGCCAGCGTGTCGCCCAGCGAGAGGTTGGAGCGCACGGGCACCTCGCCCGGGTGGCCCGTCACGTAGCGCAGGCCGCCGGCGGCCTCGCACACGGCGGCGAAGCCGGGCTTGTGCGCGTCGGGCCCGTCCTGCCCGTAGCCGGAGGCCGAGGCCACCACCAGGCTGGGCTTGGCGCGCCGCAGCTCGTCGGCGCCCAGCCCCCAGGCCGCCAGCGTGCCCGGCCGGAAGTTCTCGATCACCACGTCGCAGGCCAGCGCCAGCTCGCGCGCCGTGTGCCGGCCCTCGGGCGTGCGCAGGTCGAGCACGATCGAGCGCTTGTTGCGCCCCAGGCTGCGCCACCACAGCGAGGTGCCGTCGGCGTCCAGGCCACGCCAGCCGCGGATGGGGTCGCCGCCGGGCGGCTCCACCTTCACCACGTCGGCCCCGAAGTAGGCCAGGATGGTGGCCGCGAAGGGCCCGGCCACCAGCTGGCCCAGCTCCAGCACGCGGATGCCGTCCAGCGGGCGGCGCCCGCCCGAGGGGCCACGGGCAGGCCCATGGGACGGGCCGTGGGCCGGAGGCGTGGGCGGGGCCGCAGCGCTCATGGGCGCAGCATACCGGCCGCGCCCGCCCGCTAGCATCGGGCGCGCACGAGCCGCGCCGTCCCGCAGCCTGCACGGAGCCCGCATGGAGCCGCTCGCCCCGCTCGAGGAGCCCACCAGCCTGTCCGAGGCGCGGGCCTTCCTGCGCGACCAGGCCCCGCGCAAGCGCATGCGGGCGGCCACGGCGCTGGGCCGCCAGGGCCCGCAGGTGGCCGCGGCCGTGCCGCAGCTGTGCAGCGCGCTGGAGGACGCCGACCCCATGGTGCGCAGCATGGTGGCCTCAGCGCTGGGCCGCATCGGGCACGGCGACGCGGTGGCACCGCTGCTGGCGCGCCTGGCCGACCCGGTGCTGCCGGTGCGCTTCTGGGCCGTGGAGGCGCTGGGCCGCATCGGCCAGCCCGCCCCGGGCCTGCGCGAGTCACTCGACGCACTGGCGCGCGGCAGCGACCTGCACCTGTCGGCCGCCGCCCGCAAGGCGCTGGCGCGCCTGCCGGCCGCCGGCGCCTAGGGTCGCTGCAGGGCCTGCTTCCGGGGCCGGCGGCGGGCTGTAGATTGGGGCCATGGCCAGCCGCCACTCGCTCCGCCGCCTCGCCACGCTCACGAAGAAGATCGACGCCGACCTGCACAAGGGCGGCATGGGCATGACCTTCCGCTACCTGTTCCGCACGACGGCCGTGCTCTCGCGCGTGGTGGCCCTGCTGGCCGAGCACGTGGCCGAGGAGGCCGAGGAGAAGGAGCGCGAGCGCCGCGCCGCCGCCGCGCAGGGCCAGGCCGAGTCGCCGCGCCGCACGCGCCTGCGCGTCTGAGGCCTGCGCCTGCGCGGGCTGCGCGCCTGCACGCGTGCGCGCCTGCGCGGCTCGTCGGCCAGGCGCGGTCGGCTAGGCGCGCCGCGAGGCCAGCGCGCCGCGCACGGCCTCGCGCAACGTGTCGATGGCGAAGGGCTTCTCGATGAGCGCGTAGGCGCCCAGCCCTGAGCGCATGCGCTCGGGCACCGAGTCGAGGTGGCCCGTGACGATCACCACGGGGCAGATCTGCGCGCCGGCCGAGCGCAGCTGGCCCAGCACCTCGGTGCCGCCGCCGCCGGGCATGGAGAGGTCGAGCACCAGCAGGTCGGGCTGCGTGAGCGCGTACTGCGAGATGGCCGAGCCGATGTCGTAGGCCTGCACCACCTGGTGGCCGTCCAGGCGCACGGCCAGCGAGATCATCTCGCGCATCGACAGCTCGTCGTCGGCGATCAGGATGCGTGCCATGGGGATGCGTGCGCCTCGGGGGGCATCCTACGCGCCGAAGAGGCGCCGCAAGGTGCTTTCCACGAGGCCCCACGGCACGAAGGCCGGCTTGCGGGCCACCTCCACGTGCAACACCTGACCCTCCACGCGGTAGGTGCCGCTGGCGGCCCCGTCGAAGCTGCCCGCATGGGCATCGCCCGTGAGCGTGACGCCCGCGCCCTGCGCCTGCGCGCGGGCCCGCGCCAGCACCGCCTCGGGGCTGGATCCGGGCGGGATGGGGAACTCGAAGGGGCGGGCATCGGGCACGGCAGGGCCTCCTGGGCTTCCCGTCGCCTCGCGGCCGGGAAGGCGGGAGGCTACCGCCGGGGGCCGGCAGGGGGCCGCTTGCGCCCACGGGCGGCCTTGCGCCCGCCGCCCTTCCCGGGCCGGGCGCCGGCGCCCTTCCCCTGCGCGGCCGCAGCCGGGCGGGCAGGGCTTGCCATCCTCGCCTTGCGCGCGCCGCCGCCGGCCCCTGTCGCTCTAGCTTTCGCTCGCCCCGTCGAGCCCGCCTTCGAGTCCGCCGTCGAGCCCGCCGGCGCGCGTCCCTTGGGACCGGGACCCGAGAGCCGCAGCCCCCCGGGCACCTGCCCGGCCAGCAGCACCTCCAGCGCCTTGGCGTTGGCGCGCGGGAAGGGATAGGCCGCAAGCTCGCCCAGGGCCACGAAGCGCGGCTCCTCGCAGCCCAGCGGCCGGGGCTCGCCCGACTGCCAGCGGCAGTGGAACAGGTGCAGCGTGATGGAGAAGTGGCTGTAGGCGTGGTCGATGGCCACGAAGGGCGCCTCGACGCGCACGGAGAGGCCTGTCTCCTCGCGCACCTCGCGCACGCAGGCCTGCTCGAGGCTCTCGCCCGCGCGGCGCTTGCCGCCGGGGAACTCCCACAGCCCCCCCAGCAAGCCCTCGGCGGGCCGCCGTGCGATGAGCACGCGCTCGTCGCGCCACACGATGCCGGCGGCGATGTCGTGGTGCGGGCCGGCCTTGCGCGGCGCCTTGCGCGGCAGCGACTCGGCGTCGCCCGCCTTGCGCGCACCGCACTCGGCGGCCCACGGGCACAGCAGGCACAGCGGCGCGCGCGGCGTGCACACCGTCGCGCCCAGCTCCATCAGCGCCTGGTTGGCATCGCCGGGCCGCGCGGGGTCCAGCAGGCGCTGCGCGGCGGCGGCCAGGTCGCGGCGCGTGGCGGCCTCGTCCACGGGCCGCTCGTCGTGCAGCCAGCGCGCCAGCACGCGCTCCACGTTGCCGTCCACCACGGCCACGGGCTGGCCGAAGCCGATGCTGGCCACCGCCGCGGCGGTGTAGGGGCCCACGCCCGGCAGCGCAGCCCAGCCGGCCGCATCCGCGGGCAGCCTGCCCCCCTGCGCCAGCAGCTGCCGGGCTGCTGCCTGCAGGTTGCGGGCGCGCCGGTAGTAGCCCAGCCCCTCCCACTCCTTGAGCACGGCCTGCTCGTCAGCGCGCGCCAGCGCCTGCACGCTGGGGAAGCGCGCGAGGAAGCGCACCCAGCGCTCGCGCACCGTGTCCACGCGCGTCTGCTGCAGCATCACCTCCGAGACCCAGATGGCGTACGGGTCGCGGCTGCCGCGCCACGGCAGGTCACGCTTGTGCGCGTCGTACCACGCCAGCAACGCCGTGCGCGCGCGCCGCACGCGCGGGGCGTCCAGGCCCGCGTGCGCGGCGGGCTTGGGCTGGGCCGGGCCTGCCGCCCTGGGCGCGCGCCCCCCTGCGCGCGGCGAGCCGTCGGGGCGCCTGCGCGGGGGGCGCGAGGGCACGGGCCTCAGCGCGCGACCGGGGCCTGGCGCGTGAAGCCGGCCCCGGGCGTGGGCTCGGCCGCGGGCCAGCGCACCACCGAGGGGGCGTCACAGATGCCCGGCCGCGGCGCGCACGCCTCGGCCGCCGGGGCCGGAGGCGGCAGCGGGGCCGGCTCGGGCGCCGGCATGGGCGCCGGCATGGGCGCGGGCGCCGGGGCAGGCTCGGGGAAGGACGCGCCCTGCACGGGGCGCGCGGCCGGCTTGGCCGCGGCGGGCTTCACGCCCGCACGCGCCGCGTTGGCGGCCGCCTCGCTCGCCTTCTCGGCGTCCTTGCGGGCCTGCTCCTCCTCGGCCACGCGCAGGAAGTGCTCGCCGGGCGAGGCCACGTAGGGCTGCTCGGTGGCGGGCTTGCGCGCAGGCTCGGCCTCGGCCTGCGCCGTCCGGCGCTGGCCCTCGTTGCGGGTGCCGGTGCAGGCCGCCAGCGGCAGGCTGGCGACGATCACGAGCAGGGGCAGCAGGGGACGCATGGGCACCTCCAAGGCAAGGTCATCGGGGACGCGAGGCAAGATGCCACGCGGCCGCTGTCACGGCCCGATCACGCCCGGGGGGTGCCCGGGCCGAGCCCGCACCCCCGGCAGGCCCCGGCAGGCCACGGCAGCCCCGCCGGGCCCCGGCAGCCCGCACCATGCCGTGGCCCTGCCCGCGCCCCGGCGGGCGGCAGGAGCCTTGCGCCGGGGGGCCCGGGGCCGCAGGCTGCCCCACCCATGGCCGGCACCCGCACCCCCACGACTGCGGCCGCGGCGCGCGAACACCGCCGCGCCCGCCCGCGCGCCGGCACGCGCGTGCTGCGGGGCCAGCGCCTGCGCGGCCTGCTGGCCGTGCTGGGCCTGCTGGGCGCGGCGCTGGGCCTGCTGTCGGGTGCCCCCACGCGCGAGGCGCGGGCTGCGCCGCCGCCGGGCAAGGCACCTCCTCCCGGGCTGCGCTGGGAGGGCACGGCCCGCGAGGCCCTCGCGCGCGCGCGCCGCGAGGGCCGGCCGCTGCTGGTGTGCGTCAACGCGCTGGAAGACGAGCGCGCGAACATCCGGCTGGCCACCGAGCTCTACCGCGACCCGGCCTGGGGCCGCGCCACGCGCGCCTACGTGTGCGTGGTGGCCAACCCCAACGACCACGGCGCGGGCGCCACCTGCGAGCGCTACGGGCATGTGGCCTGCAGCGCGCACAAGGACGTGCTGGCCTGGGTGCTGCGCGCCGTGAGCCGCGACGGCGCGCTCATCAGCCCGCAGCACCTGATCGTGGAGCCCGACGGCGCCATCGCCTACCGCAAGGAGTACTTCGAGGGCCACGAGGGCCCGGCACTCTTCGAGGCCTGGCTGGCCGTGCTGGCGCCCGCCGCCGCGCTGCGCCAGGCGCGCGCCGACCGCAGCGCCGACCTCGAGCAGCTGGCCAGCTGCCCGCCCAAGGACACGGCCGCCTTCGCGCGCGCCATCGTCAAGCGGGCGGGCGACGGCCTCGCGGGCCTCGTGCTGGTGGCCGCGCTGGAGGACGCCAGCGATGCCGTGCGCCGCACCGGCCTGCTGGACGCGCTGGGCGACACGCCCCCGGCGCAGGGGCTGGCGCTGGTGCCGGCCGCCGAGGCCGCCACGGCCGAGCCCGCGCTGGCCCCGGGCGACGCGCTGGCCTGGACGCAGGCCCTGCTGCGCGTGGACCGTGCGCTGGGCCTGTGGGCCGCCGCACGCGTGATCGCGCGCGGCGACGCCGCGCAGCGCACGCGCGTGCTGGAGGCCGTGGCCGGCGACCGGGCCCCCGCCGCGCTGGCGCGCCTGCCGGCCGGCGAGCGTGCGCTGCTGGAGGAGGCGCTGCGGCTGGCCGGGGCCAGCGTGCCCGCCGGCCTGGCACCCGGCGACGAGGAAGGCCTGGAGGCCGTGCCGCGCACGCGCCGCGAGCGCGCACGCGCCCACGGCCAGACGCCGCGCCCGCAGCCCCTGCCCGCCGCGCTGGCCGGCCTCGCCCCCGGCGAGCAGCGCCGCGCCCTGCTGGCGGCGGGCGCCGAGTCGGTGCAGTCGCGCGCGGCCGAGGTGCGCACGCTGCTGGAGCGCTCGCCGCACCTGCGCGTGCGCATCGCGGCCGCGCTGGCGCTGCTGGGCGCGGGCCTGGGCCCGGCCGAGGCCGTGGCCGGCTGCCTCGAGGCGGCCTTCGACGACCCGCTGGAGGGGCCCGAGACGCGCGAGATGGCACGCGCGCGCCTGCCGGAGGACCCGGGCGAGAACCCTGACGAGTGGGCACGCCTGCTGCGCGCGCGCGCGGGAGGTGGCAAGTGAGGGCCCAGACAGTGCAACAGGGCCGCCGCGGGGCCGTGCGGCGCGCCCTGCCGCTTGTCGCGCTGCTGGCCGCGCTGCTGGCGCTGGCCGGCAGCGCGGCACTGTGGGCGGGCGATGGCCCCACCATCCCCGAGCTGCGCCGTGCGCTGCTGGAGGCGCAGGGCGACGAGCGCGTGGGCTTCGCGCTCGACCGCCTGCAGGCCCGCATCGGTGCGCCCGAGTTCCCCGACGCCGGCGCCTTCGGCGACTGGCTGGGCCAGCTGCCCGACGGCCGCGCGGCCCATCCCGTGGTGCGGCTGCGCCGCGGCTGGGCCTACGTGACGGCGCGCCGCGGGCGCGAGGCCGTGGAGTTGCTCGAGGGCGCGCTGCGCGACGACCCCGGCAGCGGCCTGCTGCGCGCCTACCTCGGCGAGGCGCTGCGGCAGGCCGCCCGCCTGCGCGAGGCCATGGAGATGCTGGCCAGCGCGCGCCGCACCGGCTACGCCGCCGGGCACCTGCGCCAGTCGGCCGAGGAATGCTTCCACGGCCTGCGCGCCACGGGGGCCGTGCAGCAGGCCGGCGGGCTGCCCGACTACGCCGTGGGCGCCGAGGCCTGGCTGGCCGCCGGCCCCGACGCGGCGCTGCAGGCGCTGCTGGCGCGCGCGCTGCTCGACGACCTCGCCGCGCACGACACGCCCGCCCGCGAGCGTGGGCGCCTGTGGGCACGCACGGCCGCGCCGCACGCGCTGGCCGCCAGCCTCCAGCCCGGCGACGGGCGCCTGGCGCAAGCGCAGCTGGCGCTGGACGCAGCGCTGGCCCTCGAGGGCGAGGAAGCGGCCCAGCCCGGGCGCACGCTGCGCTTCGACCTGCTGGCGCGCGCCTACGCGCTGGGCACGCCGCTGGAGCGCGAGGGCCACGACCTGCCCGAGGTGCTCCCGCTGCTGGCCGAGGCCGCCCTCGCCGAGGGCCGCCCCGAGCTGGCCACCATCGCCATCGCCGCGGCCGACACCGCGCGCTCCTTCGACGTGATCC
>JBJTIJ010000055.1:0-1942 GCA_046094945.1 Planctomycetia bacterium
CAACGTGCCCCCCCTGCCGCCCGTGCGGCCGCAGCCCTCCAGGCCCGCCGCGCCCGAGGCCAGCTTCGAGGGCTGGGTGGACGCCTACGACCCGACCTCTCGCGGGGCCCCTCCCACGCCGCCGTGGGCCCACGACGAGCCGCCGGCCCAAGACGGGCCGCACGCTCCCGACGCGGGCCTCGTCGCGCGCAACCGCGTGGCCATCGCGCAGGCCATCGCGCGCGGCGCGGCCATCCGCTTCGAGTACACCGACCGCGAGGGCGGCCGTTCCACCCGCACCGTGGATCCACACGCCCTCGAGGGCAGCGAGGCGCGCGCCGAGTGCGTGCGGGGCTGGTGCCGGCAGCGACACGCGGCGCGCACCTTCCACAGCGCGCGCATCCGCGACCTGCAGGTGCTCGACGCGCCGGGGCGCTAGCCGGGAGGCACCAGCGCGGCCGGCTCGCACTCGACGGCGGTGCCCACCACCTGCGAGGTGGCGCGGTCCACGAAGGCCAGGGCCAAGCGCCGGCGCAGGCCCATCCAGTGACGCACCTCGCCCAGCACGGCCAGGCCCTCGCCCGCGGGGGCAGGCGCAATCCACAGGCGGCTGGGGCGCAGGCCGCGCCGGCCCAGCACGGCACGCACCAGGGCCGCGTCGGGCCCCTGCGCGTCGGGCGCGTGGGCGTGCTCGCGCACCAGCTGCTCGTGGGCACTGCACAGGCCCGTGGGCCCGAAGGCCGTCGGCGCCAGCAACGCTTGCGTGCGCGGGCAAGGCCGGCCCTCGCTGCGCAGCAGCAGCCAGCCCGTCCACGGGCAGGTGACGGTCTCCGAGCGGTCGTGCGCGTAGCGGCCCGATTGCGTGCGCAGCGCGCGGTCCTCGCGCACGGGCTGGGCGCACGCGCTGCAGGGCACGGTGAGGCGCCGCAGCACGCGCTGCCCCGAGGCGGCGCAGGCCACCAGCAGGTTGGGATCCACCTCCAGGCCGGTGGCGGCGCAGGCCTCGAGCTCGGTGGGCAAGGCGAAGCGCCCGGTCTCGGCGCAGGCCTGCATGAGCGTGGCCTGCGCAAGCCGCCCCGTGAAGCCGCTGCGCGCCAGCAGGCGCCGGTCCACGCGCAGCTGGGTGGCCGCGCAGGCCTCCACCTCGCTGGGCAGCAGGCGCACGCCCGAGGCCTGGCAGGTGACCAGCTCGGCGGGCAGCGCCGGCGCGCCGGAGCGCGCGCTGCGCCCGATCACGTCGCGGCCCGCGAGGCTGCCCGTCACGTTGCAGCGCTCGGCCTCGTCCACCAGCAGGCGCCGCTGCGTGAGCACGCAGGTGACGAGCTCGTCGGGCGTGCCCACGCGCGCCGGGTCCAGCTGCGAGGGCTGCAGCAGGTCCCGGCGCACGCGCCGCCCGCTGACGCTGGAGGTGCCCAGCTCGGAGGGCAGCTGGCTGGCGCCCGTGAGCTGGCAGGTGACCAGCTCGCTGCGGTGGCCCGTGACGCCGCACAGGGCCGAGCGCGCCTCCTCGTCCATGCGGTAGCGCCGGCCGGAGACGCCGCTCGTGCGCAGCTCGCTGGGCAGCACCCATGCACCGCTGATGTCGCAGCGCACGAGCTCGCCCTCCAGGCCCCTCTGGCCGCTGGCCGCCGAGGCCACCAGCAGGCTGCTGTCCACTGCCTTGCCGCTGACGTCGGAGCGCGCCACCTCGTCGGGCAGCAGCCGCCGGCCCGTGTGGGCGCAGGCCACGAGCTGCGCCGGCAGCGCGCGGCGGCCGCTGCGGGCCGAGGCCTCCAGCAGGTGCGGCAGCGCCTGCGCCTGCGTCACGGCGCAGGCGACCAGCCAGTGGGCCGGCACGCTGCGGCCGGAGGCTGCGCAGGTGGCGCGCGGCGGCTCGTCGGCCACCTCGCCCGTGGCGGCCGCGACGTGATCGGGCGCAGCGCGCGCTCCGGCGCGCCGGCGCTGCCCGCCGAGCTGGTCACCT
>JBJTIJ010000056.1:0-12121 GCA_046094945.1 Planctomycetia bacterium
AGCTGCGCCGGCTCCTGGCGCGCGCGCGCGCCAACGGCTGCGACTGCGCGGTGATGGAGGTCTCCAGCCACGCGCTCCACCAGGGCCGCACGGCCGGGCTGGACTTCCGCGCCGGCGTGTTCACGAACCTGGCCAGCGACCACCTCGACTACCACAAGACGCTGGAGGCCTACCGCGACGCCAAGGCCCTGCTCTTCGCGGGGCTGGGGCCGCAGGCCACGGCGGTGCTCAACCGCGAGGACCCCGCCTGGCCGGCCATGGCCGCGCGCTGCCACGGCTCGGTGCTCACCTACGGCGCCGACCCGGCCGCCGACCTGCGCTTCGAGCGCCTCGCGCTGGCGGCCGACCGCAGCCGCTTCCGCCTGCTGGCCGGCGGGCAGGCCCACGACGTGGAGACCTCGCTGGTGGGCCGCCACAACGTGCTCAACCTGCTGGCGGCGGTGGGGGCGGCCATGGCGCTGGGCGTCGAGCCGGTGCTGGCGGCCGAGGGCGCGGCTGCCCTGCCCGGCGTGCGCGGCCGCCTCGAGCGCGTGGACGGGCCCGACCTGCACGTCTTCGTGGACTACGCCCACACCGAGGAGTCGCTGCGCCAGGTGCTGGGCTTCCTGCGCGAGGTGGGCGCGCGCCCGCTGGCCTGCGTGGTGGGCTGCGGCGGCGACCGCGACCGCACCAAGCGCCCGCGCATGGCGCGCGTGGCCGTGGAGCAGGCCGACACGGCCGTCTTCACCAGCGACAACCCGCGCACCGAGGACCCGCTGGCGATCCTGCAGGAGATGCTGGCCGGCCTCGACGGCGCGCAGCGCGCGCGCGCGGCCGTGGTGCCCGACCGGCGCGAGGCGATCCGCCGCGCCGTGCTGGAGGCGCCGCCCGGCGGCAGCGTGCTGGTGGCCGGCAAGGGCCACGAGGACTACCAGGTGGTGGGGCGCGTGAAGCTCCCCTTCGACGACGTGACCGAGGTCCGCGAGGCCCTGCGCCTGCGTGCCGCCAGGGGTGGCGGCACGGGGCGCGGGGACGGCGCGCGGACCGCCTAGGCAGCGAGGACTCCCATGGAACCCATCCGCTACTCCGACCTCCTGCGTGCCACCGGCGGCGTCCCCGCCGGCGACAGCGTGGTGGGCGACCCGCTCATCCCGGCGGTGACCATCGACGGCCGCAACGTGCCGCAGGGTGCGCTCTTCGTGCCGCTGCGCGGCAAGAGCCGCGACGGCCACGAGTTCCTCGAGCAGGCCTTCATCAACGGCGCCGGCTTCGCGCTGGTGGCGCGCGACGCGGGCCTCACGCGCCTGCCCGCCCACGCCATCGTCGTGCCCGACACGACCAAGGCGCTGGGCGACCTGGCGCGCTGGCACCGCAGCCGCTTCAGCGTGCCGGTGGTGGGCATCACCGGCTCGTGCGGCAAGACCACGACCAAGGAGATGGTGCGGCAGGTGCTGGGCCGCGACGTGGTGGCCAGCCCGGCCTCGTACAACAACGAGATCGGGGTGCCGCTCACGCTGCTGCAGATGGACCGCCGCACGCGGGCCTGCGTGGTGGAGATCGGCACCAACGCCCCCGGCGAGATAGCGCACCTCGCCTCCATCGCGCGCCCCACCGTGGGCATCGTCACCTGCGTCGAGGAGGTGCACCTGGAGGGCCTGGGCTCGGTGCGCGGCGTGATGGAGGAGAAGAGCGCGCTGGTGCGCGCGCTGCCGCGCGACGGCGTGGCGATCATCAATGCCGACAACTACTGGTGCCGCGAGATGATGGAGCGCGTGGACTGCCACCTGCTCACCTATGGCACCTGGGAGGACAGCGACATCTACGGGCTGGACGCGCGCGCCACCGCCGACGGCATCGCCTTCTACCTGTACGGCAAGATGCTCATCGAGGTGCCGGTGATGGGCCTCTACAACGTGGCCAACGCGCTGGCCGCCGTCGCCACGGGCCTGTGGCTGGGCCAGTCGCCCATCGCGGTGCGCGACGCGCTGGCGCACGTGCAGCCCCCGCCCATGCGCATGGCGCGCGAGGTGCACGCCGGCGTGACGCTGGTGAACGCCGCCTACAACGCCAACCCGCGCGCCATGGACGCGGCGCTCGACGAGCTGGCCCGCCGCCCGGCGGGGGGGCGCCGCGTGGCCGTGCTGGGCGAGATGCTCGAGCTGGGCACCGAGTCGGAGCGCCACCACCGCGCGCTGGGCCGCAAGGTGGCCGGGGCGCGCGTGGACCTGCTGTGGGCCATCGGCCCCAGCGCCGCCATGGTGGCCGAGGAGGCCGTGCGCGCCGGCATGCCCGCGGGCCAGGTGCGCCACCACGCCAGCACGGCCGATGCGCTGGCCGAGCTGGCCTTCGAGCCCCGTGCCGGCGACACGTGGCTGTTCAAGGCCTCGCGCGGCATGGCGCTGGAGCGCGTGCTCGAGCGCGTGCGCGCGGTGCTCTCGGGCGACGAGGCGGGCACGCCGCCCGCGCCGCGTCGCCTGGGCGCGCGTCCCGGCTAGGCCCACGGTCACGGCCGCCCCGCGCGGGCGCGCCAGGAGGGCCCACCGCCCGTGCTCTACCACCTGTTCGTGCCGTTGAAGGACAGCATCAGTGCCTTCCGGCTCTTCGAGTACGTCACCTTCCGGGCCGCCTTCGCGGCCGTGCTGGCCTTCCTGGTGGCCACCGTGGTGGGCCCGGGCGTGATCGATGCGCTGCGCCGGCGCAAGATCGCGGGCTTCAGCCCCACGGGCAGCGAGCACGTCGACGCCGAGCGCAAGGCCAAGGAGTCGGTGCCCACCATGGGCGGCGTGATCCTGCTGGTGGGCGTGGCGCTGGCGGGCTTCCTCTTCGTGCGGCTGGACCTGCCGCAGACCTGGATCGTGCTGGTCTCCTTCCTGCTCTTCGGCCTGCTGGGGGCGATGGACGACTGGAAGAAGCTCACGCACCGCAAGGGCGAGGGCATGAGCGAGCGGCAGAAGCTGCTGGGCCAGCTGCTGATCAGCGGCGCGGCCATCACGGCCCTCTACGGCATCGGCTGCGCGCAGGAGGGCCGTCCCTGGCTGCGCGGCCCCTCGCTGCAGCCCAACCCCTACCCCGTGCACGTGACGCGCGCGGGCGACAGCTGGGAGTCGCTGGCTGCCCATTACCTGGGCAGCCCCGCGCGGGCGCGCGAGCTGGCGCAGGTCAACGACCGGCTGGACGCCAGCGGCCAGCCCGAGCCGCTGGGCCCGGGGCGCAGCGTGCGCGTGCCCGCCGCCCCGGGCGTGCTGCACCGGGCCGACCTGCAGGTGCCCTTCTTCAAGCGCTTCTGCCTCGACCTGGGCCTGCTGTTCATCCCGCTGGGCATCCTGGTGATCGTGGGCGCCAGCAATGCCGTCAACCTCACCGACGGGCTCGACGGGCTGGCCATCGGCGTGACGGCCACCGTGGCCACCACCTTCGTGGTCGTGGGCTACCTCGTGGGCAGCGTGGCCGTGGCGCGCGGCCTCTACCTGTTCCACGTGCCCGAGGGCGGCGAGCTGGCCATCATCGCCGCGGCGCTGGTGGGCGGCGCGCTGGGCTTCCTGTGGTTCAACGCGCACCCGGCCAGCGTCTTCATGGGCGACACCGGCTCGCTCTCCATCGGTGGCATCCTGGGCGTGCTGGCCGTGGCGCTGCGCCACGAGCTCACGCTGCTGCTTGCCGGCGGGCTGTTCGTGGTGGAGGCGCTGTCGGTGATCTGGCAGCGCACGTGGTTCAAGGCCACCAAGCGCGCCGCCGCGCGCCGCGGCGAGGCCGACCCGCAGGGCAAGCGCTGGTTCCTGTGTGCGCCCGTGCACCACCACTTCCAGCGCACCGGCCTGCACGAGAACAAGGTCACGGTCCGCTTCTGGATCGTGAGCGTCATCTGCGTCGTCGCCGCGCTGGCGACCCTCAAGCTGAGGTGATCCCATGGCGAGCGTGGCAAGCGGGTGGCTGGGCAGCGCGGCGTGCGTGCCGCCGGGACGCGAGCTGCTGGCGGCCGGCCGGCGCGTGCTGGGCGTGGCCGCGGCGCTGGTGGCGCTGGGGCTGGTGATGACCTACTCCAGCAGCAGCGCGCGCCTGGCCGGCGTGGGCCACGACCCCAACGGCGTGCTGGTGAAGCAGGCCTGCTGGGCGCTGCTGGCGGCGCTGGCCTGTGCCGTGACGGCGCGCGTGCCGCTGGAGGTGCTGGGCCGCTGGAGCAAGCCCATCCTCACCACGGTGATCGTGCTGCTGGTGGTGACCATGGTGCTGGGCGTGAGCGTCAACGGCAGCCGGCGCTGGGTGAGCGTGGTGGGCCTGCGCTTCCAGCCCAGCGAGATGCTCAAGCTGGCGCTGCTGCTCTACATGGCCGATGCGCTGGCGCGCCGCGAGCAGCGCGCCTGCTTCGACCCGGGCGCGCCGGCCGTGCGGCTGCTGCTGCCCGTGCTGGTGGGCGTGGGCCTGGTGTTCGTGCAGCCTGACCTGGGCACCAGCATCTTCCTGCTGGCGGAGTGCACCGTGCTGCTGGGCCTGGCAGGCGTGCGCCCCACGCGCGTGGCGCCGGCCTTCCTCATGGCCCTGCCGCTGCTGGTGGTGGTGGCGTGGGCCAAGTTCCCGCACGTGCAGCGGCGCTGGGAGATGTGGACGGGCGGCGCCGAGGCCGGCGGCACGCAGGTGAAGGAGTCGCTGCTGGCCATCGGCAGCGGCGGCGTGCTGGGCCGCGGGCTGGGCGAGGGCACGCAGAAGCTGTACTACCTGCCCGAGAGCAACACCGACTTCATCGGCGCCGTGGTGGGCGAGGAGCTGGGCTTCGTGGGCTGCGCGGCGGTCATCGCCGGCTTCATGGCCATCGCCTGGTACGGGCGCAAGATCACGCTGGGCGCGCGCGCCCTCTCGCCGCAGGCGGTCTACCTCGCCGGCGGCGCCGCCTTCGTGATCGCCTTCCAGGCCGTGATCAACCTGGCCGTGGTGACCAACAGCGCGCCCACCAAGGGCATCCCCCTGCCCTTCATCAGCGTGGGCGGCAGCAACCTCGTGCTGATGCTCTCGTGCGTCGGGCTGCTCGTGAACGTGTCGCGCCGGGCCGCCTCGGCGGCCGCCGACCCCGACGTGGGGTGAGCGGCGACGACCTCCCTGCCCGGCCTGCGCGTGCCGCCTGGCTGGCGGGCGGCGGCACCGTGGGCCACCTGGCGCCGGGCTTCGCCATCGCCTCGGCACTGGCGGCGCGCGGGCAGGGCGCGTTGTTCGTCACGCCCGGCGAGGCGCGCGAGGCGGGCTGGTTCCCGCCGGGCTCGCCGCCCGTGGCGCACCTGCCCGCGCCGCGCCGGCCGCGCTCGCTGGGCGAGGCCCTGCGCTTCCTGCCGCGCATGGCGGCGGCGGTGGGCCGGGGCGTGCGCCGCTTGCACCGCGAGCGGCCGCCGGCCGTGCTGGCGCTGGGCGGCTGGCCTTGCGTGCCGGCGGCGCTGGCCGCGCTGGCCAGCGGCACGCCGCTGGCCCTGCTGGCCTCCGACCTGGTGCCCGGCGTGGTGGTGCGTGCGCTGGCCCCGCTGGCCCGGCGATGCTACGTGGCGCACCCCGAGGCCGGGCGGCGCCTGCGCGGCGGCACGGTGCAGGTGACCGGGCCCGTGCTGCGCCCGGCGCTGGCGGGTGCCGTGCGCGACCCGGCCCGGCTGGGCCTGCGCGAGGGCCGCCTGACGCTGCTGGTGGTGGGCGGCAGCCTGGGCGCGCGCGCCCTCAACGAGGCCCTCGTGCGCGGCGTGGCCGAGGCGGCCGCCGCCGACCCCAGCCTGCGCGAGCGGCTGCAGGTGCTGCACTCGGTGGGCGGCGCCGGCGAGGGCGTCGAGGCCGGCTGGCAGGCGGCGGGGGTGCCGGCCCGCGTGGTGCCCTTCATCCAGGACATGGGCACGGCCTACCGCACGGCCGACCTCGTGGTGAGCCGTGCCGGCGCCATCACCTGCGCCGAGCTCGAGGCGCTGGGCGTGCCGGCCGTGCTCGTGCCCTACCCGCACCACGAGGACCGCCAGCAGCACCTCAACGCCGGCCGGCTGGCGGCGCGCGGCGGGGCCCTGCTGCTGGAGGAGCACGCGCTCACGCCGCAGGCGGTGCGCGAGCAGGTGCTGGGGCTGCTGCTCGACGGGGGGCGGCGTGCCGCGATGGCCGCGGCGATGCGCCGCGAGGCCGGCGATGCGGCCGGCGCCATCGCGCACGACCTCCTGCACCTGCGCCGGGCCCGCCGGCGGTGAGCACGCGTGAAGCGCGCGCCCGCGCGGGCCGATCCCCAAGGGGTGCCCGGGCTGCTGTCGGAGCGGCCCCGAAGATGAGGTCCACGATGCACGTCCCCCCGCCCACGGCCGCCGCTCCCGGCGCCCCGGCCGTGCCGGTGCCGGCGCTGGGCACCCTGCGCCGCGTGTTCCTGGTGGGGCTGGAGGGCACGGGCATGAGCGGCGCCGCGCTGCTGCTGCGCGCGCGCGGCCTCGAGGTGGACGGCAGCGACCGCGCCCCCGGCGCCCGTTGCCAGGCGCTGGCCAGGGAGGGCGTGCGCGTGCACGCCGGCGAGGCCCTCGGCGACCTGCCGGCGGGCCTGGACCTGCTGGTGCGCTCGGCCGCCGTGCCGCTGTCGCACCCGCAGGTGGCCGCGGCCGCCGCGCGCGGCGTGCCGGTGGTGACCTACGCGCAGGTGCTGGGCGCCCTCATGGAGGGCCAGCAGGCCATCTGCGTGGCCGGCTGCCATGGCAAGACCACCACCTCGTCGCTGGTGGCCAGCGCCCTGCTGCACGCCGGACGCGACCCCTCCTTCGTGATCGGCGGCACCGTGCACGCCACGGGCACGGGCGCGCGCGCCGGCCGGGGCACGTCCTTCGTGGCCGAGTCCTGCGAGTTCGACCGCTCGTTCCACCAGCACCGCCCCACGGTGGCCATCGTCACCAACGTGGACGAGGACCACCTCGACTACTACCGCGACCTCTCCGAGATCCAGGAGTCGTTCCGCGTCTTCGCGGCCCGCCTGCCGGCCCATGGCGTGCTGGTGGTGCACGAGGACTGTGCCGACGTGTTCCGGCGCGACGCGCGCCTCAAGGCCCGGCTGGAGACCTACGGCACCCGGGGGGAGTCGCGCTGGACGGTGGGCCCCGTGCGCCCGCGCGGCGACGGGCCCGGCATCGCCTTCGACGTGGCGCGCGACGGCGAGCGCCACGGCGAGCTGCGCCTGCCGCTGCTGGGCGTGCACAACGCGCTCAACGCCACCGCGGCGCTGGCCGCGCTGGAGGCGGTGGGCCTCTCCTTCGACGAGGCGCGCGCCGGTCTGGCGGCCTTCGCGGGCGTGGGCCGGCGCCTCGAGCAGGTGGCTGACCTGCGCGGGGTGCTGGTGCTGGACGACTACGGCCACCACCCGGCCGAGATCCGCGCGGTGCTCGAGGCGCTGCGCAGCCGCCATGCGGGCCGCCGCATCGTGGTGCTGTTCCAGCCCCACCAGGCCAGCCGCACGCGCTGCCTGCTGGCCGACTTCGCCGCGGCGCTGGCCGGCGCCGACGCCGCCTGGCTGCCGCCCATCTACTTCGCCCGCGACAGCGAGGAGGAGCGCCGCAGCGTGACCTCGGGCGACCTGGCGGCCGCCGTGCGCGCGGCGGGCGGGCAGGCCGACACGGTCGAGGGCCTGGAGGCGCTGGCGGCGCATGCGCTGGCCCACGTGCGGCCCGGCGACGTGCTGGTCACGATGGGCGCGGGCGACGTCGACACGGTGGCGCGCCGCATCGCGCAGGGGATCCGCGATGGCCTGGCGCCCCAGCTTCGATGAGGCGCGGGCCGCGGCCACGCGGCTTGGCCTGCTGACCTCGCTGGGCGTGGGCGGCACGCCCGACTTCCTGTTCTGCCCGCGCACGCCGGAGGAGGTGGCGGCCACCGTGGCCGCCTGCCGTGCGCGGGGCGTGCCGCTGCGCGTGCTGGGCGGGGGCTTCAACCTGCTGGTGGACGACGGCCGGCTGGAGGGCGCGGTGCTGGCGCTGCGGCAGCTGCGCGGGCTGGTGGTGCGCGACGATGGGGTGGAGGCCGCGGCCGGCCACCCCTTCCCCGACCTCGTGCGGCAGAGCGTGGCGCTGGGCATCCCGGCACTGCCCGGCTGCCCGGGCATCCCCGGGCAGGTGGGCGGCGTGGTGTGGATGAACGCCGGCGGGCGCTTCGGCTGGGTGGGGGAGGCGCTGCTGGAGGTGTGCGGCGTCGACGCGCAGGGCGAGCCCTTCCGCCGGCGCGTGCAGCCCGCAGACTTCGGCTACCGCAGCAGCCCCTTCGGCGGCTGCGTGATCACGGGCGCCACGTTCCGGCGTGACCCGGGGCTGGACCGGCAGGCGCAGCAGGAGCTGTTCGAGCGCGCGCGGGCCTGGAAGCAGGCCAGCCAGCCGCTGGCCGCGCGCAGCGCCGGCTGCTTCTTCAAGAACCCCGACGGGCCCACGGGCCCGCGGCCGGCCGGCCGCCTGATCGACGAGGCCGGGCTCAAGGGCCGGCAGGTGGGCGGGGCGCAGGTCTCCACGCTGCACGCCAACTTCATCGTCAACATGGGCGGCGCCAGCGCCGCCGACGTGCAGGCGCTCGTCGAGGTGGTGCGCGAGGCCGTGCGCGCCTTCCACGGGGTGACGCTGGAGCTGGAGGTGTGCCGCTGGGGCGCCGCCCCGCGTGCGGCCGCGGCAGGGTAGGCCGAAGGTAGGCCCCGCGGCGCAGCCCGATTCAGGGGGCCGGGGGCACAGCCGACCCTAGGGAGGTGCGGCCGGGCCCCCGGGCCCGTCGCGCATGCCCGTGCCCTCAGGGACCCCGCCCAGCCATGGCCCGCAGGAAAGACGCCGACGACGAGCCCGACGACACGCCGCAGGGCGCGCGCCGGCACGTGCTGCTGGGCACGCGCTGGGGGCGCCTGACGCTGCGCGTGGGCGTGCTGGCGGTGCTGCTGCTGGGCATCGGCCTCGTGGTGGGCAAGGCGCGCGCCCAGGCCTACGCCGTGCGCGAGAACCGGCTGGGGCCCACCTCCTTCGTCTTCGAGGGGCTGCCGGCCTGGGCCGACGCGCGCATCTCGGCCATGCTGCACCACCAAGGCTTGCTGCAGCTGGACGTGTCGGTGTTCGACCCCGCGGCCGAGGAGCGCGCGCGCGGCGTGCTGGCGCGCCACCCGCTGGTGCGGCGCGTGGACGACGTGCGCATCGTGTTCCCCAACAAGGTGCGCGCGCGCGTGGCGCTGCGCGAGCCCGGCTGCTGGGTGCAGACGCACTTCGTGGACCGGCAGGGCAAGCCCTTCTGCGTGCTGCTGTCCACCGACAGCCACCGCATCGACGAGCGCTGCTACGCGGGCTGGCTGGCGCAGCGCCGCACGCCGCTGCCGCTGCTGCGCGGCGTGGACCGCGCCCCGCTGCCGGTGCCGGGCGTGCCGTGGGACAACCTCAAGGAGCAGGTGGCCGAGGGCCTGGAGGCTGCGCGCGTGGCCGACCGCCTGGCGCGTGACCTGGCCTGGGGACGCACGCGCTACGTGACCTACATCGACGTCTCGCGCTTCCCCTCGCCCGGCAACCGTGCCATGGGCGAGGTGCTGTTCACGCTCAGCGACGGCACCACCGTGGACTGGGGCCGCACCGAGCGCGACCTGGCCGGCTCGGTGGAGGAAGAGGGCTACGAGCGCAAGATGGCGCGCCTGATGCAGGCGCTGTCGGGCCCGCCGCGCCCGCACGTGGACGTGCGCTTCCCGGCGGAGCCTGCGCTGCCGCGGTGAGCGGACGCCTGCCGGCGACCGACCGCGCCGGCAGCGTGCTGGCCGCCGCGCTGGCCGTGCTGGGCCTCTCGGCGCTGGACCTGCTGCCGCTGGGCCTGCTGCCCGGCAGCGCGTGCGGCTACCTCGCCGTGGCCGTGCCGCTGGCCTGCGTGCTGCTGCTGGTGCTGGCGCTGGCCGCCGAGCGCGGGCGCGCCCCGTGGCTGCGCGCCTGCTCGCTGCTGCTGGCCGCGGCGCCGGCGCTGCTGGCTGCCTCGCTGCTGGCGGCCGGCGGCACGCAGGGCGTGGTGGGCGTGGTGCTGCCCGGGCTGGCGCTGCTGCTGTGCGCCGTGGCGCCCGTGGCGCTGGGCGGGCTGCCCGTGCGCGTGCGGCGCGCGACGGCGGTGCTGCTGCTGGTGGCCTTCGGCGGCGACCTCGTTCTGGAGCGCGCCGGCCTGCCGCTGCTGCCCGCGGCCCTGCAGCCGCTGCGCGCTCCGGTGCTGGAGGTGGGCGGCCGGCCCGCGCCCTCGGCCCCCAGCGGGCTGCCGCGCCCCTCGGCGCTCAAGCCCGGCTTCCTGCTCTCGGCCGGCGAGGCCTGGCCGGACCTGATGCTGGCCGCCCCCGAGGGCCTCGTCGAGCGCACGCTACCCGTGGTGCGCGTGCTGGGCGGGCCGGCCGGTGCGCCCATGGAGCGCGTGTCGCTGCCGGCGCCCGGCGGCGCCGCGGGCGCTACGGCGCGCGAGGTGCTGTGGGTGCGGTCGCCGGCCCTGCCGCGCACGGCGCTCGACCTCGTGGGCCTGGAGGTGCTGGTCGTGCACGCCGATGCATGGCCCGCCGGCGAGGCGGCCCGCGCGCCTGCGGCCGCCCTGGCGTCCTGGGTGCGCGGCGGCGGCACGCTGGTGGTGGGGCCCGCGCGCCCGCCGGCGCTGGACGGCGCGCTGGCGGCGGCTCGCGAGGCCCCTGCGAGCGAGGCGGTCGCGGCGCTGGGCCCGGGCGCGCGCACGCTGGGCCTGGGCGTCGTGCTGCCGGGGGCCGCCACGGGCGAGGAGCCGGCGGCGCTGGCCCGCGCCCTCGACCTGCCGCGCACCGGCACGCTGTGGGACAGCATGGGTCCCGGCCCTGCGCTGCCCGCCGGCCTCACGGCCGACCTCGCGCACGGCCGCACGCTGCTGGGGGTGCTCGTGCTGGCGTGGGCCGTGGCCGTGGCGCTGCTGGAGGGCAGCGTGACCTCGGGCCGCCGGCTGCTGCGGCTGGCCCTGCCCGCCGCGGGGGCGCTGCTGGCCGTGGCGCTGGCGCTGCCGCGCGCCAGCGACCTGCGCGTGGCGGGCGTGGTGCTCGAGCTGGGCGGCACGGGCGGCCGGCGCCTGGAGGCCCTGCACCTGGCCGCGGGCGAGGCCGGCTGGTCGGGCACGCTGGCCTGGCGCGGCCCGTGCGCGCTGCGTCGCCTGCCCGGCGCGCTCGAGGAGGGGGGGCGCGTGCGCCTGTGGCTACCCCCCGGCAGCAGCGCCTGGCTGGTGGCCGAGTCGCCGGCCCGCGGCGAGGCGCCGCGCAAGGCGGGCGGGCCCGACAGCGCGCCGTGGTCGGAGGTGGCCGAGTGGGGCGTGGGCCGCGAGCCGCTGGAGCGGGTGACGGGCTGGCAGGCCCTCGAGAGCGTGCGCCTGCCCGGCGTGGACCTGCCCGAGGCACTGTTCGTGGGCGTGCGGGCGCCCTAGCCGGCCTGTACGCGGGCCCCGATGCGGGCCGGCGGGCGGGCCCCGGGCGGCGGGCCTCCGGGCCGCACACCCCTGCGGGCCCGCCTTGACCCCGACCCGGGCGGGGCTACCTTCGGCCGCTTCCCCTGGCGCCTGATCCCCATGACCAAGACCACCCTCGCCACGACGCAGCGCGCGACCGCCCGCTGGTACGTCATCGACGCCTCCCAGCACGTGCTCGGCCGCATGGCGGCCAAGGTGGCGCTGGTCCTGCAGGGCAAGAACAAGCCCACGTGGACCCCGCACGCCGACACCGGCGACTTCGTGGTGGTGATCAACGCTGCCGACGTGCGCGTGACGGGCCGCAAGGCCGAGGCCAAGGTCTACCGCCGCCACACCGGCTACCCGGGCGGCATGCGCGAGACGCCCTACGCCGACATGAAGGTGCGCCACCCCGACGCCATGGTGCGCGAGGCTGTGCGCCGCATGCTGCCCAAGACGACGCTGGGCCGCCACATGCTCTCCAAGCTCAAGATCTATCCCGGCAAGGACCACCCGCATCACGCGCAGAAGCCCGAGCCGCTCTCGCTGGCCACCAAGGCCTAGTCCCGACCCGTCGCTGGAGCTCCCGATGCCCGCCGCTGCCGAGAAGAACGTCCTGGCCCGCGCCACCGGCCGTCGCAAGACCTCTGTCGCCCGCGTGCGCCTCGTGCAGGGCCTCCAGGCGCCGGCCGCCCGTGCCGCCCAGCTCGAGCACCACGCCCGCCACGCG
>JBJTIJ010000057.1:0-11538 GCA_046094945.1 Planctomycetia bacterium
CTGGAAGTCGGCGAAGAACTCCGTGGTGCGGCCCGTGGCGTCGGGGTCGCCCGTGAGCGCGCGGTGGACGGAGCTGATGTGCGCAGGCGCCTCCGACTCGGTCTCCATCGCCAGGCGGCCCTTGAACTTCACCTGGCCGCCCTCGGCGGGCTTGCCGGGCGTGGCCTGTGCGCGCACGCCCACGGGCTGCGCCGGCACCTCGATCTCCTCCAGCCACGCCTTGTAGGGCGCGTCGCCGCCCTGGTTGGCGACGATGTCGAAGAGCTGGTCCACCTTCTGCGACCAGAGCGTGCGCGAGCGGTTGATGGTCTGGATGGCCGTGCGGCGGCGCTCGAACATCTCGATCTCGGCCTGCAGGTCGAGCGAGTACTTCTTGCGCCGGTCCTGGCCGTCGGCCTCCTCCTCGCGCGTCGTGCGCAGGTCACGCACGCGGGCCAGCTCGATCAGGTGCGTCCAGGCGAAGATGCCCAGCGCGGCGGCCACCACCACCACGCCGCCCACGATGGCCACGAAGCGGGCGATGGGCGTGCCCGACTTGGCGCGGTACTCAGGCGGCAGCAGGTTGATCTCGATCATGGGATCTGCTCCTGCCGGGCCTAGTGCTGGACCCGGCTGGCCAGGCCCACGGCCACGGCCATGTCGGTGACGCGATCGCGCAGGCTGTCCACGTCGACGGTGCCGGCCGCGATGGGCAGGTCGCCGGTGGGGTCCCACGAGGTGGTGGGCTTGCCGAAGGTGCGCGCCAGGTCCTGCGTCAGGCCCACCAGGCGCGAGCCGCCGCCCGAGAGCAGCACCTCGTCGATGCCGCGGTCGAACTGGTTCTCGAAGTAGTCGAACGACAGGCGCACCTCGTTGCTCAGGTCGTCCACGGCCGGCAGCACGGCGGCGCGCATGCGCTCCTGCTCCGCCCCGGGGCGTTGCTTGAGGGCCTCGGCCTCGGCCTGCTTGAGGTTGAGCCGCGAGGCGATGGCCGCCGTGAAGGCATCGCCCGCAGCGTGGATCTCGCGCGTGAACAGCGAGGAGCTGCCGCGCATGACGTTGACGCTGGTCTTGGAGGCGCCCACGTCCACGAGCGCCATGACGCGGCCGCGCGCCTCGGGCCCGCGCCGCACGGCCAGCTCGAAGGCATTGCCGATGGCGAAGACGTCCACGTCGATCACCTCCGGCTGGAGGTTGACGCTCGACAGGACGCGCAGCTGCTCGTCGATCACCGCGCGCTTGCAGGCCACCAGCAGCACGCGCATCTCGTTGGGGGCCAGGTCGCCCATGCCCTCGGCGTTGAAGGGCTGGCAGTCCATCACCACGTCGTCCACGTCGAAGGGGATGTACTTGTCGGCCTCGAACTTGATGGCGTTCTTGAGGTCGTCGGGGCTCATCTTGAACATCGTCAGGTAGCGCACGATCACGGCCTTGCCCGACACCGACGTCACGACGCGCCGGGTGTGGAAGCTGTTCTCGCGCAGCACGCGGCTGACCGTCTCGGGCACGGCCTCCGGCCCGCTGAGCTCGGCGTAGCCGAAGCCCGTGATCACGGGGCCGTCGTTCCACGTCAGCTCCACGGCCTTGACGGCCCGCGTGCCGATGTCCAGGCCGATCACGGTCTTGGCGCGCTTCAGGAACATGGGGTCCTCGAGGCCAAGCCCTCCCCCCGGGGACGGGGACGTCCCGGTCGGGCGAGCGAGGCTGCCAGTGGACTGTCGGCCGCCGGTGTCCTCATTCTTGAGCCGCAAGGGGGTGATGTCCAACCCGGTCGACGCGCCGCGTCGATGCAGGCCGGCCCGGGAGGGGGGAATGCGAACAAGATGCTAACGCAGCGGCCCCTCGGCAGGCTCCAGCGGCGGCACGTTGCGCCGCAGGTGGGCCTCGACCTCGGCGGCCGTGGACAGCTCGAGGCACTCGCGGGCGATGCGGCGGGCGCGGTCCACGGTCAGGCTGCGCAGCAGGCGGCGCACGCGCGGCAGGGTGCCGGGGCTGACGCTGAACTCGCGCAGCCCCAGGCCCAGCAGCAGGGCGGTGTGCAGCGCGTGCCCCCCCCTCTCGCCGCACAGCGTCACCGGCACGCCGGCGCGGGCAGCCGCGGCCAGCGTGTCGCGCAGCAGGCGCAGGATCGAGGGGTGCGAGGGCTGGAACAGCGGGGCCAGGCGCGGGTTGAGCCGGTCCACCGCCAGGTCGTACTGGATCAGGTCGTTGGTGCCGATGGACAGGAAGTCGGCCTCGCGCACCAGCAGGTCGCTGGTCACCGCGGCCGCCGGGATCTCGACCATGATGCCCACCGGCACGTCGGGCCGGCAGGGCAGCCCCTGCTCGAGCAGCTCGGCAGCCGCGGCGGCGATCAGCGCCCGGGCCCGGCGCAGGTCGTCGAGGCCGGCCACCATCGGCAGCAGGATGCGCACGTCGCCCTCGGCGGCCCCGCGCAGCAGCGCACGCAGCTGCACGTGGAAGGCCTGCGGGTGGGCGAAGCACCAGCGCAGCGAGCGCACGCCCAGCGCGGGGTTGGGCTCGCGCGGGCCCCCCAGCGGGGCCTCCTTGTCGCTGCCGAAGTCGAAGGTGCGCACCGTGAGCCGCCCGCCGGCCAGCCGCTGCAGCGTGCCGCGATAGGCCGCGAGGTGCTGTTCCTCGCCCGGGGGCGCCGCGCCGGGGCGCACCAGGAACTCGGTGCGGTAGAGGCCCACGCCCTCGGCGCCGCGCGCCAGGCCCGCATCCACGTCGGGCGGGAACTCGATGTTGGCCAGCAGCGTCACCTTGTGGCCGTCGAGCGTCTCGCAGGGCAGCTGGCTCTCGGCCAGCAGGCTGCGCTCGAAGCGGTCGTAGCGCTCGGCCAGCCCCAGCGCCTCGCGCCGCGAGGCCTCGTCGGGCTGCACCACCACGAAGCCCTGCGTGCCCTCCACCCACAGCGGCTCGCCGTGCTGCACGCGCGCCAGCAGCCCGGCCACGCCCACCACGCAGGGGATGCCCAGCGAGCGGGCGATCACGGCCGAGTGGCTGGTGACGCCACCCTCCTCCAGCGCGATGGCGGCCACGGCGCGGCCCTCGAGCGCCGCCGTCTCGCTGGGCGTGAGGTCGCGCGCCACGATCACCACCGGGCGGTCGCCGCCGGCGGGCCCGGCGCCGGCGGGCGCGCTGGCCCCCGTGAGCGCGCGCAGCAGCCGGCGCTCCACGTCCACGAGGTCTTGCGCACGCTGGGCCATCAGCCGGTTGGCCGAGGCCGCCAGCCGGGCCGAGGCGGCGTGCAGCACGCCCGCCACCGCGCGCTCGGCCGCCTGGCCCTGGTCGATGGCGGCCTCGATGCCCGGCACCACGCTGTCCAGCAGCAGGCCGTGGGCCCGGAAGATGCCGCCCACGCCCGCCTCGCCGCCCAGCTGCGCCTGCAGGCGCTCGAGCTCGTCGCGCGCCGTGCCCACCGCGCGGCGCAGGCGCTCCTTCTCGGTGCGCGCGTCCTGCGCGGGCGCGTCGGGCAGCGCCACCACGTCGGGCGACTCCTCGAACAGCAACGCCGGCCCGATGCGGCTGCCGCCGCACACCGCGATGCCGTTCAGGCGCGCCATCGGCGCGGGGGCCGTCACCCGGCTACTCCTCGAAGCCTGCGTCGATGAGGGCCGCCAGCGCGGCCACCGCGGCCTCGGCGTCGTCGCCGCGCGCCTCGATCTCCAGGCACGCGCCGGCCGGCGCGCCCAGGAACATGATCTCGAGCACGTCCTTGGCGTCCACGCGCGTGCCCGGCTCGGCCCCGCCCCCCTCCGGCACCTCCACCAGCGTGAGCTGGAGGTCGGCCTGGAAGCCCTTCGCGCGCGTGGCCAGCATGGCCGCGGGCCGCGCGTGCACGCCCTTGGCGTTCACGATGCGCACGCGGCGGCGGGCCTCGGGCGGGGCACTCACCCGCGCGCCCCCTGCCAGGCTTCCTCGACCAGCTCGTGGATCTCGCGGGCCGTGGCGCACTTGCGCAGCAGGCGCGGCCAGTTGCGGTCGCGCGCCAGCCCCGCCACCAGCCGGGCCACGGCCAGGTACTGCTCGGCCGTGGGCGCCGCCACGAGGAACACGGCATGCACGGGCGCGCCGTCCACCGCGTGGAAGGGGATGCCGCCCGGCGACACGCCCACGCCCACCAGCACGTCCTTCACGCAGCCCTTGACGTCCTCGGGCGCCGTGGGGTGCGGCAGCGCGATGCCGTTGCCGATGCCCGTGGTGGCCTTGGCCTCGCGCTCCAGCACGTTCTTCACCAGCGCCTTGCGCGCGGCCTCGCCGATGGCCTTGGAGGCCACGAAGGCACGCGAAACCCCGGCGATGGCCTCCTCGGGCGTGGTGGCCTCGAGGGCCGGCACGCAGTGGGCCTCGCGCAGGTGGCGCAGGACGGGGCTGGCGGGCATCGGCAGGCTCCTCTGTTCACGGCCCCGGCCTCGCGGCCGGGGTGCCCGCGTGCGGCTCACTCGCCGCGGCGCAGGCGCTCGATCACGTCCTCGTAGGTGCTCAGGCCCTCGTCGCCCGCCGCGCGGCCCGGCGCGCCAGCCGCCGGTGCACCGGCCTCGCCGCGCGCGCGCTCGCCGCGGTGGTGGTCGCGCCTGCGGTCCTTGGCCTTGCGCAGCTGCATGGCGAGCTTGTGCTCGGCCAGGTCGACGGCGGCGTACATGTCGGGCGCCGAGGCCTTGCCCACCAGGCGCGCCCCGCGCGCCACGTCGAGCACGATCTCCACCTCGTGGTCCTGGTGCTGCACGTCCATCGTCACGGCGGCCTGCGTGGTGCGGTCGAAGAAGCGCAGCAGCTTCTCGACCTTGGTGCGGGCGTAGGCCTTCATGGCCTCGGTGACGCCCAGGTGCCGGCCGGTGATCGTGATCTGCATGGCGGGGCGCCTCCCGGGAGGTACGTGCCCTCATGCTAGCCGGGGCGCGGCGGCCGGGCGAGGCCACGCGCCAGCGCGCGGGCCTGCGCTGGCCTGCTCAGGCCGGCGGCCGCCGCGCGCCGTAGCCCACGTCCTGCAGGCACAGGCCGTGGGCCGGGGCCGGCGGGCCGGCCACGCCGCGGTCCAGGGCCTCCAGCACCGTGGCCACGTGCCCTGCAGGCTGCGCGCCGCGGGCCGCCTCCAGCATGGTGCCCACCATGGTGCGCACCATCTTGTAGAGGAAGCCGTCGCCCACCACGTCCAGCCACGCCCGGCGGCCGCGCCGCGACCAGCGCACGAGGGAGAGGGTGCGCACCGTGTCCTCGCGCGGCGAGCCAGCGCTGGCGAGGCTGGCAAAGTCGTGCCGGCCGCGCAGCGGGCGGGCCGCCTCCTCCAGCGCCCCTTCCGGCGGCAGGCTGCGCACGCGCCAGGCCTGGCGCTCGTCCAGCGGCCGGCGCCGGGGCGCGACGAGCAGGCGGTAGCGGTACCACTTCCACGTCGCGTCGCGCAGCGCATGGAAGCCCGCGGGCGCCTCGCGCACGGCCCGGATGCCGATGTCGGCCGGCAGCAGCGCCTCCAGCGCGCGCGCCAGCCGCGCCGCCTCGATGGCGTGGGCGGTGCGCAGGCTGGCCACCGCGTGCCGGGCGTGCACGCCCGCATCGGTGCGCCCCGCCCCCACCACCGGGTGCGGCGCGCCCAGCACGCGCGCCAGTGATGCCTCCAGCTCGCCCTGCACCGTGCGCCCGCGCGCCTGCCGCTGCCAGCCCAGGAAGCCGGTGCCGTCCCAGCACAGGTCGATGCGCAGCGTGCGCAGGCCCGGCGCGCCGGCTGCAGCCGCGGCCACGGCACGGGCACCGGGCCCGGCCCCGCTGCGCTCCCGTCGGCGGGCCGCCCTGCGCCGCCCTACCAGACGCGGCGCTGGCGCGAGGAGGGGATGTCCAGCGCCTTGCGGTACTTGGTGACCGTGCGCCGGGCGATCTCCAGGCCGAACTCCTTGCTCAGCTGCTCGGCCACCTCGTCGTCGCTCTTGGGCGCGCGCTTGTCCTCGCGCTCGATGATCTCGCGCACGCGCTCCTTCACGCTCAGGCGCGACTCCACGCCGCCGTCGCCGTTCTCGGTGCCGCCGGTGAAGAAGAACTTCAGCGGCGTGATGCCGCGCGGCTCCTGCACGTACTTCTCGCTGATGGCGCGGCTGACGGTGCTGACGTGGATGCCCAGCGCGTCGGCCACCTCCTGCATCTTCAGCGGCCTGAGGTGGCTGACGCCGAACTCGAAGTACTCGCGCTGGCGGGCCACGATCTCGCGTGCCACGCGCTCGAGCGTGCCCTGCCGCTGCGCAATGGCGTCGATGAGCCACTTGGCGAGGTCGACCTTCTTCTTGAGGTGGTCGCGCAGCTTGGGGTCGTGGCGCGCCTCGCGCAGCAGGGTGCGCACCTGCGGGCTGATGCCGATGCGCGGCAGCGCGTCGTTCACCAGCCGCACCACGTAGTCGCCGTCCTGCCACTCGACCACGATGTCGGGCCGGATGTAGCGCGGAGGCTCGGCCGACCATGCTGCGCCGGGGCGCAGCGTGATGCCGCGGGCCAGCGACTGCTTGAGCTGGTAGAGCTCGTCGAGCGAGAGCCCCAGCGCCTTGGCCACCTTGGGCATCTTGTTGCGTTGCAGGTCGGGCAGGTGGTCGCGCACGAGCGCGCGCTTGAGGTCGGCGTCCGGGTCGCTGTCCTCGATCTGCAGCAGCAGGCACTCGACGGCGTCGCGCGCCCCCACGCCGCGCGGCTCCAGGCCCTGCACCACCTTCAGGCCGCGCTGCAGCACCTCGAGGGCCACCGGGTCGTCCATGCCCTCGAGCACGTCCTCGAGCCGCATGCGCAGCAGGCCCGCGTCATCGAGGTTGAAGATGATGGCCTCGGCAGCGCGCCGCACGTCGGGGGCCAGCTTGAGCTCCTCCACCTGCAGCAGCAGGTGCTGGGACAGGCCGGAGCCGTGGTCGGGCGCGTTCTGCAGCGCCTCGAGCTTGCGGTCGGCGGCCTCCTCGCCGGCGGCCCGGCTGGCCGCGCCGGGCGCACCGCCCTCGGCCTCGGCCAGCGCGTCGAGGCGCTCGAGGGTGCGCTCGGCCTCGGCGTCGAAGCCGCCGTCCCCGTCGCCGTCCTCGTCGCGGTCGCGCGTCGCGGAGGGCGCCTCGCCCAGCGTGTCGGCGGCCGGCTCGACCACCTCCAGCGCCTCGTTCTCCTGCAGCGCGTCCTCGATGAGGTCGCGCAGGTCCAGCGTGGGCAGCTGCAGGATCTCGATGGACTGGATGATCTGCGGCGCGAGCCGCAGCTGCAGCGATTGGCGGAGGTGGAGCCCGATGTCCAGGCGCATGTACCGGCAGTCTACCGCAGGCGGCGCAGCCTGCCGGGGGCGGCCGCCCGGTCAGGTGACATGCCGACGGCCCTCGAGCGCCTCGCCCAGCACGCTGGCGCTCTGGTGCTCGATGAGGCCGCCGGCCGGCAGGCCCCGCGCCAGCCGCGAGACCGACACGCCCTGGCCGCGCAGCGTCTCGGCCAGCAGGAGCGCCGTGCCGTCACCCTCCAGGTCAGGGTTGGTGGCCAGCACCACCTCGCGCACGCCCTGCGAGGCGCGCGCCACCAGCGCCTCCAGCCCCAGCTCGCCGGCCTGCTCGCCCTCGTGGGGCGCCAGGCGGCCGCCCAGCACGAAGTAGCGGCCGCGCCAGGCCCGGCTGGCCTCGATGGCGACCAGGTCGCGAGCCGTCTCCACCACCAGCAGCAGCGTGTCATCGCGCTGGGGGTCGCTGCACAACGGGCAGGGGTCGGCCTCGGCCGGAGCCCGGCAGCGCGAGCAAGGCGCGATGCAGGCGCGCGCGGTGCGGATGGCCTCGGCCAGTGCCAGCGCGCGCTCGGCCGGCACGCGCAGCAGGTGGTGGGCCAGGCGCTCGGCGGTGCGCCGGCCGACGCCCGGCAGGCGCTCGAGCTCGTCGACCAGCTGGGCCAGGGTGGGCGGGACGGGATCCATGCGGCTAGGCCTCGGGGGCGTCGCTCTGCAGGGGCGGCGCGCCCAGCGGCGAGCCGGCCGGGGCGCCTGCCTCCGCGGCCGCGTCCTCCGGGGCCGCGTCCTGCGGGCCCGCGCCGGCCGCCCGCGCGGCCGGGGCCGCCGCAGGCGCCGGCGCCTCGCGCTCGACCTGCAGCACGCGCCCCCCCACCAGCTCGGCCAGCCGGCGCACCTGCGGGGGCTCGCGCAGCTCGCTGGCCGAGCGGTTGCCGGCGCTGCTGTCCACCTCGACCACGGTGCTCAGCTCGCTGCCCAGCACGTCGCGCGTGGCCTGCCGCAGCGCCTGCTGCATCTCGGGGCGCTCGAGCGTGCTGCGCGCCATGACGTCGCCGCGCGGCGCGGCCAGCAGCAGGCGCGTGCCCTGCAGCGCCGTGGGCCGCACGCGGCGCAAGGCCTCGCGCAGGCGCACGTCGCGCCGCGAGGCGGCCTCCTGCAGCGCGGCCCAGCGCTGCTCGACCAGCGCCAGCGTGAGCGCCGCAGCCTGCGCCCCGGCGGCCGCCGGCGGTGCACCCGGGGCGGCGCCCGACGCGGGCCCCGAGGAGGACCCCGAGGGGGCTGCGGGCAGCGCCGCAGCCGGGCCCGGCACGCTCGCGGCCGGCCGGCCGCCTGCTGCCGCGCGCCCGGGCGTGCCCGCCGGGAGCGCGGCCTGCGCCGCGGGCCCCGGCGGCGCGGCGCTGCGCGCCCGCAAGGCCTCCACGAGGCGGTCGAGGTCGCGCGCCTGCGGCAGGCGGGCCAGCTCGACGGCCGCCGCCTCCAGCACCAGCCCGCCGTCGGCGCCGGCGCGCAGGTGCTGGCGCTTGGCCAGCAGCACGTCCACCGCGCGCGAGGTGCGCACCAGCCGCGGCGTGTCGCCCGCGCGCGCCGCGCCGGAGAGCGCCAGGCGCAGGCTCTCGAGCCACTGGTCGAGCAGCACGCCCGGGCGCGTGGCCCCCTGCAGGCAGGCCTGCACGGCGTCGAGCGCGGCGGCCGCGTCGCCGGCCTCCACGGCCGCCTGCAGTGCGGCCAGCCGCTCGTCGGGAGCCCGGCCCGCGATGGCGTCGTAGTCGGCGCGCGTGATGCGCTGCTGGGGCGCCATGGCCAGCAGCTGCTCCAGCAGCGACTCGGCATCGCGCAGGCCGCCCAGCGCGTGGCGCGCGATGGCCTCCAGCACGCCTTCCTCGGCGCTGGCCCCCTCGCGCTCCAGCAGGCGCTGCAGGCGCACCAGCATGGCCGCGCCGGCGATGGGCCGGAACTCCACCAGCTGGCAGCGGCTGCGGAAGGTGGCCGGCAGCCGGTGCGCCTCGGTGGTGCAGAACAGGAACTTCACGTGCGCCGGCGGCTCCTCGAGCGTCTTGAGGAACGCGTTGAAGGCCGGCGTGGACAGCATGTGGACCTCGTCCACGATCCAGATGCGGAAGGGCGAGCGCACGGGCTGGTAGCCCACCTGCGCACGCAGCTCGCGCACGTCGTCCACGGCGTTGTTGCTGGCCGCATCCATCTCCACCACGTCGAGGTCGGAGCCCGCGGTGATGTCGCGGCACGAGGGGCAGGTGCCGCAGGGGCGGCCCTCGCTGCGCTTGGCCAGCGGCGTGGCGCAGTTGATGGCCTTGGCGAAGATGCGCGCGGTGGTGGTCTTGCCGCAGCCGCGCGGGCCCACGAACAGGTAGGCGTGGCCCACGCGCCCGCTGGCCATGGCGTTGGACAGGATGCGGGCCACGTGCTCCTGGCCCACCATCTCGTCGAAGCCCTGCGGGCGGTACTTGCGGGAGAGGACCTCGTGGCGCACGCGCGCATCCTAGCGCGGCCGGACCCCTGCGGCCGGGGCCGCGGCAGGCGGCCCGGCGCGCGCCGGGCCTGGGCGCGCAGGGCCTGTGCGCGCCGGGCCTGGGCGCGCAGGGCCTGTGCGCGGAGGGCCCGCGCGCGTGCCCGCGTCCCGGCTCAGAGCTCGAAGAGGCGCTGCAGCTCCTGCTGGAGCGCCTCGCTCTCGGCCTCCGTGAGGATGGGCGCCGGCACCTCGAAGGTGGCCTCGTCCTTGGGCCAGCGCACCTTGAGCACCGTCTCGCCCTGCTCGAGCAGCACCAGGCGCCGCTTGCGTGCCAGCACCAGCGCCAGCGCCATGGCCACGCCGGCGCGCGCGCCGTCGCCCTCGCGCAGCAGCCGCTCGAGCATCTCGCGCGCCAGGTCGAGGTCGAGCGGGCGGCGGCTGGCCGGCACGGCCGGCGGCGTGCGCGTGCGCCACACGCAGTAGGCACCCTCCAGCCGCTCGGGCGTGGCCTCGCTGGCCAGGAAGTCGCGCCGCACGAAGCCCGTGCCGCGCACCTTGTCCTCGCTGGCCTCCAGCTCCTCGCCGAAGAGCGCCGTCACGATCGGCGTGTCGGGCGGGAACACCTCGCCCGTCACGGTCGAGGCGCGGCCGACCTTGGCGATCTTCCAGACCATGCGTGCAGCGCTCCGGGACCGGCGCGCATCCTACGCAGGCCCCGGACGCTGGCGGGCCCGCGCCCAGCGCACGCGGCCGCCCGCGAGCCCGGGCTACATCTCCCAGCGCGTGCGCCCGGTCATGGCTTCCTCGGCCTTGCGGCGCACGAAGGGGTCGGGGTCGGCCAGGCAGGCCTCCACCAGCGGCCGCACGGCGGGGTTGCGCTGCAGCGCGAAGCCCAGCGCCTTGACGGCCGCGCCGCGCTGCTGCCAGTCGCGGGCCGCCTCCAGCTCGCGCTGCAGCACGGCCACGGCGGCCTCGTTGCCGATGGTGCCCAGCGCGTAGTAGGCCTGCGTGCGCGCCACCGGGCGCGGCCCGCCGAGGATCTCGGGCCGGGCCAGCACCGGCACCGAGGCCGGGCCCGCCACCGCCAGCACCATCGCGGCGTACTGGCGCGTCATGTCATCGATGCCCAGGTGCGTGTAGGTGGCCACGCCCGGCCGGCTGGCGTTGTCCGGGTCGAAGACCAGCGTCCGCGTGGCCTCGCGCAGCGGCCAGCGCTCCAGCGCCAGCAGCTCGCCGAACAGCAGCGGGCCCTCGTCGGGCACGAAGGCCACTTCCTTGCCCACGCGCAACACGCCGTCCTTGCGCATCAGGCGCGAGGCGCTCCAGAAGTAGCGGAACAGGTTCTCGGCCAGCACCTGGCGCGCGGCCGGGCCCTTGGCCACCCACTGCGTGCGGGCTGCCGGCCAGCGCGGGTCGTCCTCCACGAAGAGCTGCCACGCGCGCGCCATCTCGTCCCTCTCGGCGGGCGCCAGCGCGGCCACGTCCACCTGGCGGCCCCCGCCCAGCCGGGGCGCCGGGCGCTCGGCCGACGCGGGGGCGGCCTCCCCGGCGCGCCCGCCCGTGGCTCCCGAGCCGCCCGTGCCGCCGGCACAGGCCGGCAGGAGCAGGCAGGCGCCCAGCAGCAGCGCCCACGCGCCGGCGGCCGGCAGGGCCGGCAGGGCCGGCAGGGCCGGGCGGCGCAGCGGCACGGGGATCGCCCGCCAGCGCCGGCGGGGGCAGGGGAGGCACGCCCGGCCCGGAGACGGCGGGGTGACGCGCCGCGGCGAGGATGCCGGCCATGGAACGCAAGCACCCTGCCCAAGGTGGCCCGGTGAGGTTTGCCGCGGCCCTGGTTCCCTGCCCCCGCCGGCGCTGGCGGGCGATCCCCGTGCCG
>JBJTIJ010000058.1:0-2543 GCA_046094945.1 Planctomycetia bacterium
CGGGCACCACGAGGCTGGCATCCTTGCTGCGCACCAGCTCCAGCAGCGCGTGCCGCACGCGCGCGATGATGCCGGCCATGATCAGCAGCGAGATGCCGTTGCCCACGCCGTGCTCGGTGATCTGCTCGCCCACCCACATCAGGAAGATGGTGCCGGCCGTGAGCGTGAGCACGGCCACCAGCGAGATGCCGAAGCCGTCCGGCAGCAGCGGGGCCACCGGGTTGTCGTACAGGGTGTTGACGATGATCAGCGCCTGCACGAGCGCCAGCGGGATGGTGGCCAGGCGCGTCCACTGGTTGATCTTGCGCTGGCCGGCCGCGCCTTCCTTCGCCACCTGCTCGAGCGCCGGCACCACCTTCGCCAGCAGGCTGAAGATGATGCTGGCGCTGATGTAGGGCATGATGCCCAGGCTGAAGATGGCGCACGAGACGAGGTTGCCGCCGGAGAGCAGCTGGAACATGGCCGCGAAGGCGTCCTGGCCCTGCCCGCCGGCCGACTTGAGGACCGCGAGGTCCACGCCCGGGATGGGGATGTTCCACCCCACGCGGTAGAGCAGCAGGAACCCGATGGTGACCCACAGCCGCGTGCGGATCTCGGGCACCCGGAACATGGCCGCCAGGCGACTGAACACGCCTAGGCCCCGCTCCCGGCCTGGCCGGCCTTCACGCCCTTGGGACGGTGCGTGGCGCGCACCGGCAGCACCTCGCGCGTGCCCTTGGCCGCCTCGAGCTTCTGCCGCGCACCGCCGCTGGCCGCGTGGCAGCGCACGGTCAGGGCCTTGGTCACGGCGCCGAAGCCCAGCACCTTGAGGTAGCGGGCCTTCTTGGGCGCCAGGC
Organism: Planctomycetia bacterium; assembly: GCA_046094945.1. GTDB lineage: Bacteria > Planctomycetota > PLA2 > PLA2 > JAEUHO01 > CAXQZU01. Next base: position 837 of record JBJTIJ010000058.1, read on the forward strand.
CCAGCGCCTGGATGGCGGCCAGGTCGACCACGCTGCCCGCCGCGAAGCCCGCCTCCAGCTCGCCCACGTTCACCACGTGGTAGGCCAGCGAGAACGCGGCGTTGCTGAAGCCCTTCTTGGGCAGGCGGCGGTAGAGCGGCATCTGGCCGCCCTCGAAGCGCAGGCGGCGGCGCTTGCCGGTGCGCTTGCCCTGGCCATTGTAGCCACGGCCGGCCGTCACGCCCCAGCCCGAGCCCGGGCCACGGCCGATGCGGTTGCGGTTCTTCCGGGGGACCCGGATGGTGCGGACGTCGTTGAGCTCCATCAGATGCTCACCCCACGGCGCTCGGCCACGGCCTTGCGCGTACGCATCGAGATCAGGCCCTCGAAGGCGGCCTTGGCCAGGTTCACGCTGTTCGTGCTGCCGATGGCCTTCGAGAGCACGTCCTTGATGCCGGCCGACTCCAGCACGGCGCGCACGGCGCTGCCGGCGATGATGCCGGTGCCGGGCGCCGCGGGCAGCAGCTTGACGCTGCTGGCGCGGAAGCTGCTGACGCTGGCGTGCGGCACGGTGGTGCCGCGCAGCGACACGCGCACGAGGCGCTTCTTGGCGTCGCTGACGGCCTTCTCGACCGCCACCGGCACCTCGGCGGCCTTGCCGAAGCCCAGGCCCAGCACGCCCTGGCCGTTGCCGACCACGACGAGCGCGCTGAAGCCGAAGCGGCGGCCGCCCTTCACCACCTTGGAGGTGCGGTTGACCTTGACCACGCGCTCGGTGAGCTCGAGGCCATCGCTGTCCACGTAGTCGATCTCGCGACGCATCGGAACCTCCGGGCTAGAGCTGCAGGCCGGCGGCCCGCAGGGCCTCGGCCACCGCCTTGACACGCCCGTGGTAGCGGTATGCACCACGGTCGAAACAGAGCTGCGTGAGCCCCTTCTCGCGCACCTGCGACGCGACGGCCTCGCCGACGGCCTTGGCCGCCTTGACGTTGCCGCCGTAGGGCAGCTCGAGGGACTTGGTGCTCGCGGCGCACAGCGTGCGGCCGGCGAGGTCGTCGATCACCTGCACGTAGAGGTGCAGGTTCGTGCGGTGCACCGTCACGCGCGGGCGCGCCTCGGTGCCGCGGACGGCCTTGCGCACGCGGTGCGCGCGGTTCACCCGGCGGCGGGCAATGGTCTTCTGCAGCGACATGGGCTACTTCTCCCCGCCCACGAAGGACTTGCCGGCCTTCTGGACGATCTTCTCGCCGGCGTAGCGCACGCCCTTGCCCTTGTAGGGCTCGGGCTTGCGCTGGCGGCGCACGGTGGCCGCGAACTCGCCCACCACCTGCTTGTCACAGCCGGTGACGACGATCTGCGTGGGCTGGGGGCACTCGACCTTGATGCCCTTGGGGATGGCCACGTACACGGGGTGGCTGAAGCCCACGTTGAGCTTGAGGCGCTGGCCCTCGACGGCCGCCTGGTAGCTGACGCCGTGCACCTCGAGGCGCTTCTCGAAGCCCTTGCTCACGCCCTCGATCATGCCGACGGCCAGCGCGCGGGCCAGGCCGTGCTGCGCACGGTCCAGCGCCTCGTCGCCGGCGCGTCCCAGGCGCAGCACGCCGGCCTCGACCTTGGCCGTGATGCCGTGCACCAGCGGGCGCGACAGCTCGCCCTTGGCGCCCTTGACGGTCAAGGACTTCCCGTCGGTGGTGACGGTCACCCCCGAGGGGATCGTGACGGGGATCT
>JBJTIJ010000059.1:0-4420 GCA_046094945.1 Planctomycetia bacterium
TGCCCTGCCCGCGTGCCGTGCGCGGCGCCACGCCCGTGTGCTGCCGGCGTGCCTGCCGGCGTCCCTGCCGGCGGCCCTGCGGGCGTCCGCGGGGGCGTCCTCGGTCGCGCGGCGCGCCCCGCGAGTCACCAGCCTGGCCTGCAGCCTGCCCATGGGCAGCCTGCAGCGCCCCGAGGGAGCCCCTGACGCATGAGCGAGACGCTGAACGTGCCCGACACCCTGGCCCGCCTCAAGGCGCTGGCCGACCTCGACAACCGGGTGCGCGCGCTCGACGAGCGGCTCGACAAGGACCCCAAGGCGGTGGCCGAGGAGGCCGCGAAGGTGGCCGCCGTGGACGCGCAGATCAAGAAGTTCGAGGACGCCATCAAGATGGCGCGCGTGCAGGCGCGCGCGATGGAGGGCGAGCTCAAGGGCTGCGAGGGGCGCATCGCCAAGCTCAAGGAGCAGAGCGGCTCCGTGCGCACCAACAAGGAGTTCATGGCCTTCCGCGCCGAGATCGCCAACAACCAGGCCGAGGCCGACCGCCTGCAGGCCGAGGCGCTCAAGGTGCTGGGCATGGTCGAGCAGGCCGAGGCGCGCCTCAAGGACCTGCGTGCGCAGCGCGCCTTCGCGCAGGGGCGGCTCGACGAGGGCCGGGCGGCCACCGCGGCGCGGCTCTCGGACGTGAAGGCCGAGCGTGACCGGCTGGCCGGCGAGCGCCCGGCGCGCCTGGCCGGCATCGGGCCCGAGGCGCTGGATGTCTACGACCGCGCGCGCCGCTCGCGCGGCAACGGCGTGGCCACGCTGGAGGGCGAGTTCTGCTCGGCCTGCCAGGAGCGCCAGGTGCGCAACGACATCCTGGCCGTGGCCAACGGCACGCGCGTGGTGGCCTGCAAGGCCTGCAACCGCGTCCTGGTCCAGCCCTGAGGCGGGCAGGGGCCTGACGGACCGCGGCGGGCCTGCCGCCGCGCGCAGGGCCAGGGGCCCGCGGGCCGTGGTAGGCTCGCCGCCGGAGTCGTCCAGGCGACCGCGTGGGCGCAAGCCCCCGAGGAACGTCCGGGCTCCCCAGGGCAAGGTGGTGGGTAACGCCCACCGGGCGCGAGCCCAGGGACAGCGCAACAGAGAGCAAACCGCCGATGGCCGGGCGCAAGCCCGGATCAGGCAAGGGTGAAACGGTGGGGTAAGAGCCCACCGCGGGGCCGGCGACGGTCCTGGCACGGCAAGCCCCACCTGGAGCAAGGCCATGTAGGCAGGGAGCAGCCGCAAGGCTGCGCGACGCGGCCCGCGTCGCCATGACCTGCGGGTAGGCCGTTGGAGGCCGCCGGCAACGGCGGTCCTAGATCGATGGTCGCCCTCGACAGAACCCGGCGTACGGGCGGCTCCACCGCTCCCGGGCCCGCGCAAGCGCGGGCCCGGGGGCGTCCCCGGTGCCTCGCGCGCCACGGCGCGGCAGGCGGCCTCGCGCGGCGCGCTACTTGGGCAGGCCGGCCGGGGCCGGCGCGCCCGGCTTCCACTCGCGGTCCTTCTTGTGGTCGTTCCACCAGCGGCGCCAGTCCTTGGGGTAGGTGAGCGCCTGCAGCGTGAGCTTGCGCAGCGCCTCGCGCATGGGCTTGTGGAACACCTCCCAGTCCTCGTAGGCCACCTTGGCCAGCAGCCGGTCCTCGGGGCGCACGGAGTTCATCAGGTTCCAGGTGGACTCGTAGATGTCGACCATGCGCCGCACGGCCTCGCGCTTGAGGGCGGTGGGCGCCTGCCCGAAGGCGGCCAGCGAGGTGCAGGCGGCGGCCACCACCGTGGCCGGCTCGTCCTGCACCAGCAGCACGAGGTGCGGGATGGCCTCCACCAGCCCCTGCACGCCCAGGCTGCGCGCCACGCGCAGGCGCAGGTCGGTGTCGCGGCGCAGGTCCTTGTCCACCAGCAGCGCGCCCAGCGCCGCCACCAGCGAGGGGTCGTGCACGCCGTCCACCAGCGCGCAGGCCCGGTCGCGCACGTCGGCATCCTGGACGTGCAGGGCCTCGATGGCGGCCTGCGCGGCGGGCAGGCCGCCCAGGGCCTCGAGCGCGGACAGCGCCTTGAGCAGGTCGTCCTCGTGCTCGGCGGCCCACGGGCCCTGCGCCCACTTGCGCACGTCGCGGCGCAGGTCGCGCAGCTTGGCCGCACGCGCCTGCTCCATGGCGCTGGGGGCGTCCTCGGCACGGGCCGCTGGGGCGCCGGGGCCGCCCAGCAGCAGCGCGGCGGCCAGCAGGGCCGCGGCCGGCAGCCGCGCGGCCGGCAGCCGCGCGGCCGGCAGCAGGGCGGCCGGCGCGGACCGGCGCCCGGGGCGGGGCGCTGCGCTGGGGACGCGCAGGGCCGATCGCCGCGCAGCGCGCAGGGCGGCTCGCAGCGCAGTTCGCAGGGGGTGCCGGAGGGGCATGGGCAGGGTCCTCGCACCGATGCTAACGCCGGCCGGCGGGCGGTTTCTGCGGCAGGGGGCACGCGCCCGGCCCGCTATGCTCCGGCCCATGCCTGCCGCCAGCGCCCCCGACCCGCTGCTCGCCTTCCGGCAGCACTTCCCCACCCTCGAGCACTGCACCTACCTGATCAGCAACTCGCTGGGCGCCATGCCCCGCGGGGCCGAGGAAGGCCTGCAGGCCTACGCGCGCACGTGGCGCGAGCGCGGCGTGCGCGCCTGGGCCGAGGGCTGGTGGGACCTCGCCCACGAGGTGGGCGACACCATCGGGCGCGTGGTGGGGGCGCCGGCCGACACCGTCTCCATGCACCAGAACGTGAGCACGGCCGAGGCGCTGGTGCTCTCGGCGCTGGCGTGGCAGGCGCCGCGCAACCGCCTCGTGGGCGTGACGATGAACTTCCCCACGAACCGCTACCTGCACGAGCGCCTGGCGCCCGCGCTGGGCGCCGAGGTGGTGGAGGTGCCCACGCGCGACGGGCTGGGCGTGCCGCTGGAGGAGCTGCTGGCGGCCATCGACGAGCGCACGCGGCTGGTGTCGATCAGCCACGTGCTGTTCCAGACCGCCTACGTGGTGGAGGCAGAGGCCGTGTGCCGGCGCGCCCGCGAGGTGGGCGCGCACGTCATGCTCGACTGCTTCCAGTCGGCCGGCACGCTGCCGGTGGACGTGACGGCGCTGGGCTGCGACTTCGCCACCGGCGGCGTGCTCAAGTGGCTGTGCGGTGGCCCGGGCGGGGCCTGGCTCTACGTGCGCCCCGACCTGCTCGAGCGCCTCGAGCCGCGCTTCACCGGCTGGGTGGCGCACGCCATGCCCTTCGACTTCGCGCCGCCCCCGATGCGCTACGCCAAGGGGGCCTACCGCTTCATGACCGGCACGCCCAACGTGCCGGCGCTCTACGCTGCCTCGGCGGGCCCGCGGCTGGTGCTGGAGGCGGGCGTGGAGGCCATCCGCGCCAAGAGCCTGCGCCAGACGCAGCGCCTGCTGGACGGGGCGCGCGCGCAGGGCTGGAAGGTCAACGCCCCGCTGGACCCGGCGCGCCGCGGCGGCACGGTGGCCATCGACTGCCCGCACGCCTACGAGGTCAAGCTCGAGCTGCTCGAGCGCGAGGTGATCGTGGACTACCGGCCCGGCGCCGGCATCCGCGTGGCGCCGCACTTCTACACCTCGGACGCCGAGGTGGAGCGCGTGCTGGGCGAGATTGCCGAGATCCTGCGCACGGGCGCCTGGCAGCGCCACGCGGGCCTGCGCACGCACGTCACCTAGCCGTCCACCTGCGGCGGCCTCCGGCAGCTGTCCAGCAACCCTGCAGCAACCCCTCCGGGAGGCCCGGCGTGCGCATCCACGACATCTCGCGGCCCGTGCGGGCCGGCATCCCGGTGTGGCCGGGCGACACGGCCTACGACTTCCGCTTCGTGGCGCGCATCGCCGAGGGCGCGAGCGTCAACGTGGGGCGCGTGGAGATGAGCGTGCACACGGGCGCGCACGTGGACGCGCCGCTGCACTTCGCCGACGGCGCGCCGGACGCGGCCGGGGTGCCGCTGGAGGCCTGCCTGGGCCCCTGCGCGGTGCTGGAGGTGGCGGTGGGCGAGGGGGGCGTGAAGCCCTCCGACCTGCCGCCCGGGGCCGACGCGCTGGTGCGGCAGGCCCGGCGCCTGCTGCTGCGCTGCTACGCGCGCCGGCCGGGGGCCTTCGACACGCACATGCGCCATGCCACGCCCGCGCTGGCCGACTGGCTGCACGAGCGCGGCGCGCTGCTGCTGGGCATCGACACCGACTCGATGGACGCCTTCGACAGCAAGGACCTGCCCGCGCACCACCGCCTGCAGCAGCACGGCATCACCATCCTGGAGGGCATCGACCTCTCGGGCGTGCGGCCGGGCACCTACGAGCTGGTGGCGCTGCCGCTGCGGCTGGTGGGCGCTGACGCCAGCCCGGTGCGCGCGGTGCTGCTGGAGCGCTGAGGGGCCTGCGCTAGAGTGCGCGCATGAGCACCT